>CAZGXZ010000023.1:0-6858 GCA_964530035.1 uncultured Methanoregulaceae archaeon | reverse complement strand
TAGTGGGAACCGTGGCAGGAACAGTGGTGGGGAGAGGAGTCTGGACCGTAGTGGGGACGGTGGCAGGAACAGTGGTGGGGAGAGGAGTCTGGACCGTAGTGGGGACGGTGGTAGGAACGGTGGTGGGGATGGGAGTCTGGACCGTAGTGGGGACGGTGGTAGTTTCTATGGGGTTCAGATCAGACGAGACAGGTTCCTCCGGAGTCACTTCATGAGTGGGGATCGTTGTCGGTGTTTCGGAGGGTGGCAGGTTTTCATTGATAACAGGTTCAGGAGAACCCGTTGCATCAGGGGTTAATGTGAATTCAGAGGAGATGAGTTCTTCGCCGGCCGGTTGCTCCTGAGGAACGGTCACGGTTTCTTCAGCTGTAACAACGGGGCCGGGGCCCTCAATGTCATTGGGGTCCGCTGTCGGAAGGACCTGGGGCGGTTTGCTCTCCTGCGTAACTACAGGGACAGGGACAGTTGCAGGTTCACTGACCGTTATTGAAAAACGGTCTGATCCAGGGGTAAATGATGCACCAAGATCTCCGTCCTCCTTGACCGTACCGGAACCAAGGTAGATGTTTGTCATCCCTGCCGTCTCGCCGGATAACTCAAGGGTCACCAGCGGAACGGTACTTGCTCCTGCTGAAATCCTGTGGCCCATGTCAGCACCTTTGATCCTGACCCCCGAACTCTGGATAGATGTACTGTACAGCCCTACCCAGTCTGCATATGAGACCGACTTGACCTTGATCACGCCAGCCTGATCAATCCGGAGCAGAAGGTCAAACTGGTTCAGACCTGCAGGGAGATCGCTGATGGCAAGGCTGACCTTTCCTGTCTGACCTTCCTGTAAAGCAAGGGATCCCGGGTTGAACGTAACGACGACACCATTATTGACCGTTTCGACAGTTTTATGCGAGTACCCAAGCAAAGACTGGAGGTCCAGTGCCTGAGCAGGGACCGTGAACAGCAAGACCAGGAGGATTACGTATCCTGCTCGGTAGAGAGGACACTCGTGTGAATGAGCCACTTCCCTCAAAACCCCTTAATGATAAACAAGTATCAAACAAACTTCTATATACGTCTATTGGCAATTGTCAGCACTATTACCGGGGTTTAACCAGGGGATGCCATAAAACTCTCCGGTAACGGAGACGATGATGATCCGAAAAAAAGAGGTTCTGTTACTGAGCTTATCAGAATCTTGGCTTTCTGTATTTAGGGAGACAATCCCTACAATAGACCGGCCTACCTTCTGTGGGCTTGAAAGGAACCTCACATTCCTTGCCACAGTCTGAACAGACTGTCTTGGTCATTTCTCTTGGCCCAGATGAGTACCGTGGACCGCGGCTGTTATACCTTCTGTCTTCCATTTTTTATTTCCTTTGCAGACCGGGATCTGCACGTAGTACTTATGAATACCAATATATAATTGAATGCCTAGTACATCCCCCTGTTTCAATGAGGTGAAGTACCTTCCAGGAAATAATGCGACCGGGAATGTCGCCCTGACATCCCTGATTTCCCTTCATGAGGCCATTTGTCCCCATGCAGAATGACCTCCTGGAAGATGTTGTATGACACAAGGCGAGGTAGACCTTAATCAGGATTATGAATGTAACAGGGACTTCAAGGAGATAATAGCCAGATCTCCGTATATTTTTGTCCTGGGTGTTGCAGGCGACAGCGGATCAGGCAAGACGACTTTCACCCATGCAGTAAGGACGGTTTTCGGCGAGGACCTCGTAGACAGCATCTCCCTCGACGACTACCACCGTTATAACCGATCTGAACGGGCACAGACCGGCCTTACCCCTCTGGACCCCGGAGCGAATGACCTGACACGGTTAGAAAGGGACGTTGCAGCATTAAAGCGGGGAGAAACCATAAAAAAACCAGTTTACAACCACAATACCGGTAGATTCGACCCGGACACCTCATTCACCTCAAAAAAGATTCTCATCATTGAGGGTCTGCACCCGCTGTACACACCTGTGTTGAGGGAGCTTCTGGACTTTTCAATCTTCGTGGATCCCGTACGCGAGGTCAAATACCAGTGGAAAATTAAAAGAGACGTAATTGAAAGGGGTTACAACGAAAAAGATGTCCTTTTGGAAATAGAACGAAGAGAGCCGGATTTTGAGCGGTATATCCTGCCGCAGAAGGAATATGCCGATGCCATCGTTTCCATCCGGCCTTCGAAGTATGAAACCGTCCCGGATGTACCCGCGTCGGTGTACCAGATCGTTCTTTCGCAGTGCAGAATGTCTCCTCCCCTCACCGATATCGACCTTATGATCGATCTCCATTCGATCCTGGCGCTCTCCGACCGTAATTTCCTGCTTGAGTTCATCAGGCATGAACAGAATGGAAAACGGATGGGAGACCTTGTTATCGACGGGGAGCTTTCATCCCATGTGGTGGCATGCCTTGAACAGAGGATAGAGGACCAGACCCGTGTCAGGCCGGTGAGGATATTCAGGGACCGGGACTATGTGACCGCCGGAGAGATAACCCAGCTGATCCTGTGCTGGCGCATCATCCACAGGCGGATTTCCCTGGAACCCTGTTGATCCCCGGGAATCCAGATAGCCAGGGATCAGATGGTGAAAAGTCCCCTGTAGTGTTCGGGGTAGTTGAGGTACCCCATGTCACATCTGGCGGAAACCTGTTCATACAGGCTTGTATGGGCGACTGAACGGGGTGTGACTGCATGGGACGTAAGATGCTCAAGCCGGGGGTGGACAGGGTATCCCTCGTTTATCTCGAGAGTGCCATTGGAGAGGAAATAGTATGCAGCACCATGAAGTGTCCTGAACGGACCGTACTCACTTGAAAAAAGGTCCGAGACCAGGTTGGCCATGATAAGCTGTCGTGTCTTTGAAGGGTTGACGGTGACATGCCCGTAGCCCGGCGGGATCATCACAATATCGCCCCTTTTTGCCATGATGCAAATGAAACGCTCCAGTGCGTGATGCTGGAGGAGATATACGGCGCGTCCTTCAAGTACTTCATAGACCTCGGGGTAACTTACACCGGCCGGGTTCACCGGGTGATAATGACCAAAGGTCTTTGCAGGCTCTCCGCTCACATCCGTAGCGGGGATGACCGTGATATCATACCTGATACCCGTCCCCTCAAGCCACTGGCGGTCAGACTCACACGAGACGACCTGGCGGTACATATAATAGAGAGTCCTGTCAGGACCGTCCCAGGGTTTTCTCAACACCTCTCCCATATCCGATAGGGTGCGGATGGATGGACTGACTGGCAGGAACCTGCCGAGTTCCGGACATAGCTCAGACAAATAAGGCGTTTTGGCTGTCATCATTCCCTCACCCCTGTGATGAGCCCGGATAGCTGAATTCAAGGGTCTGCCGTTTTTCCCCGAGTGTTTCGAAGGATATTGGTATAAAACAAAGGACGCTCCTGTGATATGTACATTTCTTTGGAAACAGGGCTGAAATGAGGGGAGTACCTGCATGATGCCGGGAGTGCAGATGAACGAACTCTCCGGAGACGAGGTGCCACATTCCTCCGGGCATTCAATGCCCTTCTCATGACTGGTTATTTCTTCTAACACTGCAGTTCTCCGGGATGCGCTATTCACAAGTCATACATAGGGCAGGAGAGCAACCATTTCTCCAGGGAGAACCCGGTGGACCATGAGAACATTGTATCTTTACGTACTTGACACACAGGCCGACTGGGAACCAGGTCTCATTATGGCTGAGCTGTGCTCAGGGCGGTTCTTCAGGGATGGGAGAACAAAGTACCGTCTGGTAACATTTGGTTGCACGCCTTCTGCCATCAGGACCATGGGAGGCCTCAGGATAGTTCCAGATGTGCTTGTACCCGATATCACGCCGGAAGATGGTGATGTCATTCTGCTGCCAGGAGCCGATACCTGGCTGGACCCTGTTCAGAAACCCGTACTCGTTCAGGTCCGTGAGTTCCTTGACCAGGGGGTTCTGGTGGCGGCGATCTGCGGTGCGACCCTCGGCCTGGCCAGCGAATGTCTGCTCGACGACCGTCCCCATACCAGCAACGATCGTTCAGCCCTGAGTGTGTTATGCCCCCGGTATCAGGGACAACCGTATTATCGTGACGAACCCGCCGTTACGGATGGCAACCTCATTACCGCCAGCGGCCTAGCCCCGGTGGAATTTGCGTACCACATCCTGAAACGACTCGATGTCATGCGGGACTCGACTCTTGAAGCGTGGTACAGGCTATTCACCACCCGGAGCCCTGCATCCTATTACGCTCTCATGCAGTCCCTGCAGAACGGAGAACCTGGTACCTGAGCATCATGGGTTTGGAGAGAAGCTAATCCAATTTCGGAGTGAAAAAATTTTGGGAAATTCCGAGTCTTAGCAGGGAATGGCGAAGGGTTAATCGCTCATCGAACAACCTCTTTTAAGAACATCAGGGCCCACAGACCCGTCAATTCAGTAAATTCTCTTTTTGAGCAGTTTTAGCAGGATATGGCCGGTTACCTAATCGTTAACCCGGGTCACCATATCCCAATGCGGGTCCAGTACCGGGTTGAACTGGTTCACGCGGGTCATCAATGGGATCTCCCGTCCGACCATACGTTAAAGTTCTGGAACACCTTCAGGGGACATATGAACTCCCGCACCTTTTTCCGCCTGCTCGTATTCGTACTGCTCGTGACAATCATGGTTCCAGCCCCGGTTGCTGCTGCAGATGCCGGGAACCTGGCCCCTGCAGATATCCTCTTCGCTGAGACCCCCGGTCACTTTACCCTCTCCCCGGACGGGGGCAACCTTGTATACATAAGGTCGGCCGGGACCGACCTCCTCTCCCCGAAAGACAACGGAACCCTTATAGGTATCGATGTCCCGTCCGGGGTCGAGACCGCCTCCACTCATCCTGACCTGTCGGTCACGTCCTATGCAGTTTCACCGAACGGAAATACGATTGTCTACTCGGCCATGCCCCGGTCCGGGGGGAATGTATCCCTGTACCTGACCCATGTGCGTGACACATCGGCAGTCCTCCTGAAGGGTACTACGGACGAACTCGCCGCCGGTTTTGCATTCCTTGGAACCGACCGGCTCGTCTTTGCAGGGTCGCCAAACGTGACTTCTTCTGATGCCGGGAGAAAGATCGCATATGTGGCCGACGAGCCGCCTTCACCCGTGATCCTCAAGACTTATTCGTTGAAGGATGGGACGATCTCCGTGCTCAGCACGAACAGTGATGTCATCACAATCTGGCAGCCCTCGCCCGACGGAAACTACGTCCTCTACAAGGCCGCAGCTGACCCGTCGTCCTGGCAGACCGGAGCCATGTTCCGTTACGTCCTCCTCGATACCCGGACCGGGCAGGAGCAGCAGCTCGCAACCTCCCTTGAAGGGTACCAGGACACCAACCAGTTTGCGTGGTCACCGGACAGCACCGTCGTGTACATCGAGAGGTTTGTAAACGGCGGGCTCCGGTACCCGGTGGAGGACGCCTCTTTCCTCCAGGCGTACACTCTGTCGACCGGGACGCTTGAGGATATCCCTCTGGCCTGGGACCAGGGCCTCTTCATCGACCTCTTCAATGCCGATATCGAGGTGAACCCGTTCAATGGCGGTGCCTACCTCCTCCTTGCAGACGGCACGAACCCGAAGACCGCCCTCCTCGCACGAAACGGCACAGGCTGGAACATGAGCGTGCTCTCAGGGAAAGACCAGGGCAACATCTACGCGATCGAGACCGACCAGTCCGGAGGCTCCATCGTCTACAACCGGAACTCCGCATCTTCTCCGCCCCAGCTGGTCCGGGCGGATGTGGAGGGAGCTATGATCATGAACCCGGTACAGTTGACCCTTCTGAACCCCGGGCTGATAACACACGATCTCGGCATTTCAGAGGTCACAACCTGGAAGGGTGCCAGGAACGATACGATCGCGGGTGTTATCCGGTATCCGCCGGACTATGTGAAGGGGAACGACTATCCCCTCCTCCTCGTCATCCACGGCGGCCCGAACTACGGGGACTTTGACAGCTGGCGGGACACCTGGGAGTTCCCCTATCACCTGTTCACTTCCCGCGGTGCGGTCACACTCTCGGTCAACTACCACGGGAGCACGAACTTCGGTCTTCCCTTTGCACGATCCATCGAGGGCGGGAATTACTATGACCTCCCGGTCGAGGATATGGAGACAGGTATCGACCACCTTGCCCGGATGGGCATTATAAACCGCTCACGGGTCGGGGTCACCGGCTGGTCGAATGGCGGGATCCTCGGGCTTGCCCTTATCACGAAGGACCCCTCGCTGAAGGCGGCTGTCGCAGGCGCCGGGACTGCAGACGAGAACTCCCAGGTAGCCACCACGAACGGCATCGTGATGGACAAGATGTACTACAACCAGAGCCCCTATGAAAACCCGCAGTCATTCCTTCCGATCGTGCCGCTTTACCGGGCAAAGTCGGTCAGGACACCCCTCCTGATGATGATTGGGACGGATGACATCCAGGTGGACCCATCGAGCGCCTGGGTCACCTACCGGGCGTATAAGGAGGGGAGTACGGCGCCCGTCAGGTTCGTCCTGTTTCCAGGACAACCGCACCACATGAAGACCCCTGATACACAGGCCCGGAAGGTTAAGGAAGAACTGGACTGGCTCGAGAGGTACCTGTTCACGGAAAAATGACGGGCTATTCCCAGGTCTTTTTTTCCCGGAATATGGGGATAAAGGAATCTAAATTATTTAGGAGCCGCTGATTGTGTATTTCATTCAGGTTACGATAATCTTCCATTTAAAATAAAAAAACTCAAACAGGGAATCTAGCCTGTTGCAGCGATGCGCCGACCGGGACTCGAACCCGGGTTTAGGCGTTGGCAACGCCTAGTGA
>CAZGXZ010000022.1:1611-21061 GCA_964530035.1 uncultured Methanoregulaceae archaeon | reverse complement strand
CGGCATACTCGCAGCTCTCAGTCCAGAAAATGTCCTGGAAGACGCAGAAGTCGAGCTTATCCAGCTGCCTCATCACATGGTTCGAGTCAGGATAGGACACGACAGGGTTCAGTCCGAGGAAATACATTGCCTTGATAGGATCCCCCGCCTGGTTGATCTGCTCGGTCAGGGTCACGCCGTACCAGTCCGGCAGGGAACCCTCCTTCAGGCCCCACAATTTCTCCATCTTGGCACGATTTTCAGGAACTGCGACCGCCTGGTATCCGGAGTATACGTTCGGGTATGCACCCATGTCACAGGCACCCTGCACGTTGTTCTGGCCACGGAGCGGGTTGACACCAACACCTTCCCGGCCGACGTTGCCGGTGAGCAGGGCAAGGTTCCCCATCGAACGGACATTGTCCGTACCGGTTGTCAACTCGGTTATGCCAAGGCAGTAGATGATGACCGCATTCTTTGCAGTGGCATACTTCCTGGCAAAATCCTTGACCGTCTCGAGCGGGACACCATGGATCTTCTCGGCATCGGCATACTTTTCCACGGTCTTTTTCAGGTCGTCAAAACCTTTCGTCCTGTTCTTGATAAACTCCTTGTCCTCAAGTCCTTCCTTGATGATCCAGTACATCATGGAGTTGGCCAGCGCGATGTGGGTCGAAGGGTTGAAACGGATGTACTTGTCAGCAAGCCGTGCGGTTGCGCTGTACCTGGGGTCAACGACGATGATTGGGATTCCCTTCTTCTTGGCCTGCATGACCCGGCGTCCGGCCAGGGGATGGGCTTCGACTGCGTTCGAGCCCCACATGACGATGAGGTCGGAGTTCAGGACGTCTTCGAACGGGTTGGTAGCAGCACCGGAACCAAACGAGAGTGAGAGGCCTGCGACCGACGGTCCATGACAAATACGGGCACAGTTGTCAACGTTATTAGTCTGGAACCCGACACGGGCTAACTTCTGCAGTGCATAGCAGTCTTCATTCACTGTACGGCATGATGTCTGGAATCCAAGGGCCCTGGGGCCGTACTTGTCGGAGATCTCCTTGAACTTTTTTGCAATCAGGTCAATAGCCTCATCCCAGGAAGCGTCCACGAATTTGCCGTTCTTTTTGATCTTCGGTGTCGTCAGCCTTTCGGGGCTGTGGACATGTTCCCAGCAGGTCATGCCTTTCGGACAGAGCTTGCCTTCGTTGATCGGAGACCGCTTGTTCGGTTCTACCCCAACAAGTTTTCCCTCATTAACGACGAGGTTGAGGCTACAACCAACACCACAGTACGGGCATGTGGTTGCAACGTACTTTAACTGCGATTTTGTTTCACTCATTAAAATTCTCCTGTTTCAGACTCTGTTCTTCAACCAGTCTTCAAAAATCCAACTCACTCAGACGACACTTGTGTTTAACAAATGATAATGGTTTTGGTTTTTTTTTGGTAAAAAAAGAATAGATTAACTAAAATATATTTATATTAAGCTATTTTAATTAATAAAATATCGGGGAAACAGCAAAAAAGCCATGATATTTTGATATTTTCGTAGGCGATCTCTGTCACGGTATAAAGATTATGAGGCATGAAGAACAGTCAATACAACAAAATCAAAGAATACACATTTACCAATGAAGCCTAAACCCGTGGGGTATCTGGTGAATGGGCAGTTTTTTAGGAGATAGTGAACCATACCTGGTTCCGTAGACCTTCAGAAAGACTTAGCTTCCCTCCTCCCCTGAAGAAAAGAAGGCAGGTCCCCTGCCATATATTCTGAAACAACCCTCCCATTTTTGATAAGACAGACTCTGTCACCAATAAGAGCCGCATCAGAAAACCTGTGAGTAACAAGAATAGACGGGATATTCAGTTCGTTTACCGTGCTCCGTATGTGCCCCATCAGTTCACTGATGCTTTTTGCATCAAGAGCCGTAAACGGTTCATCCAGGAGGAGGAGGCCTGGTGATATCGCCAGTGCGCGTGCAAGGGCAACCTTCTGCTGCTGGCCTCCCGAAAGCTGGCTGGCCCTCACGTCCCGCAAATCGCGGATCCCAAGGATATCCAACCACATATCCACCTGTGAGCATACATGCTCATCACAGGCGTGCCTTGCCCGCAGGCCATACGCTAGGTTGTCCCTCACTGACAAATGGGGAAAAACGGCTGCTTTCTGTGACACATACCCAATACCCCGTCTCTCTGGGGGAATCTCAATGCCCGAATCAGAATTAAAAAGAATGGCACCTTTGTTCCTGATTGAACCAGACCCGGGTGACACAAGACCGGCGATGCAATTGAGGATTGTTGATTTTCCTGAACCATTCCGGCCCATCAGGACAAGAATCTCCTTATCATGGACTATGAAAGAGAGGTCGAGCGGGTAATCCCTGAGTTCCTTCCTGATAGTGGTCTCAAGCATTCCCGGCACTCCTTTCCATGATTACCCGGATCGTTCCCATGATACAGAGGGAGAAGAGCACGAGAACAATCCCCAGGGTGATGGCAGCGTCAATATTTCCCTGCATGGCACTGTAAATGGCTAGCGGCATTGTCTGCGTCACTCCCGGGAGGTTACCGGCGAACATGATCGTCGCACCGAACTCCCCGAGAGCCCGTGCAAAACTCATGACGGCACCTGATAGGAGACCTGTTGAAGTCAGGGGAAGGGTGATGGTGAAGAACACCCGGACAGGGGATGCACCGAGGGTCCGTGCGGTCTGCTCGTAGACAGGGTCAAGCTGCCCGAAGAGTTCTTTTGCCTGGCGGAGGTAGAACGGGGACGCGACAAATACCTGGGCCATTATGACGGCCAGGGTGGTGAAGGGGAGAGGATAGCCGGCGAGGTTGAAGTAGTACCCGACGTGCCCGGTCCTCCCGAAAAGGAGGAGAAGCGCGAGGCCTGCTACCGCCGGGGGAAGGACCAGGGGAAGGTCGATGAAGCAGTCGACCAGAGTTTTTCCCCGGTACACGCTCCTTGCATGGAAATACATGGCAGGTGTCCCCATACCTACAATGACCACCAGGGATGCCGCTGCCGTAACAAGGCTGATGGCTAATGCCTGGTATACGAACGGGTCTTCGAGCGAGGCGGCGAACATCGCGGGACTTATCCTGAAAAAGAGTGCAATCACGGGGAGAATGAGGTACAGGGCGACAAGACCTACAAGGATGGCGGCACATATACCGGTCAGTGTTAACGAAAACCCTTGTCCTTCCAATCGGCGTCGTGTCATGTACTATTCCTTTCTGCAGGTTGTGAAAAGGGAAAAAGGGTATAGGATTTAAGACTTGGCACTTATTGCCCTGAAACCATAATCTGTGAGAATTTTTTGTCCTTTTTCAGAAAGCAGGAAGCTTTCAAAGGCATATGCCGCAGGCTTGTTGGCACTCTTTTCAAGGACACCTATCGTGTAGATCTGAAGGGCGTTATCTTTTTCAGGGATATTGATCGCCATAAGAGTCCCGTTCTTCGCCGCCTTGTAGGAGGATTCATAGACCAATCCGGCATCAGCTTCGCCGAGGGACACTTTTGTCACTATGCCGGGCTCGGTTGTCTCGAAGCTTTTGACATTCTTCATGAGGCCTGCTTTCCATGCACTGTTGAAGGTTGAATTCGCCAGCTTGTCAATAACCTGGCGAGTGTTCATCCCAACCGGGACATCCGGTGTACCCATGACGATCCGTTTTCCAGGCTCGCTCAGGTTTGCAAGTGAGGTTATCTTTCCGGGATTGTTTGCAGGAACGATCACGATAATGTAGTTCGAAATGAGCTGCTTCACCGTGTCATTGATGAAATATCCTTCGCCCTTCAATGCATCGGTGTACTTGGTGCTGGCTGATATGAAAACGTCAGAATAGGCACCATTCTCAACCTGGTGCTTGAGCATCTGGGTGCCGTCAAGGTTGAAGCTGACGTGGGCTCCAGGAGTGGCATTTTCGAAGCCTGTCCCAATTTTACCCGATGCTCCCTTGAGCGATGCTGCAGTATAGGCTATGACGTACCCCGATGGTGTTCCCTCAGGAACGGTAAGGGGTGCTATCGGAGTTCCCGTGGGGACCACAAAAGTCTGGTTTCCGGCAGGGGTCAGGTTTGGAACGGGGACCTGGGTCCCGGGAACTGTCATGGGTGCGGTTGTCGGGAGAACGGTGACTTCCGTTGACGGAGCTGTCTTCACAGGCGTGGCAGGCTGGGATGGGCTTGAAACGCACCCGGTAATCAGGACGGCAAGACATAGTAATATGATCAGGAATCCTGACACAAGGTACATCCGATTATGAGTCATCACCAATCATTTCTGTTGCACATATATTTTATTATCGAAATAAGTCCAACAAAAATAGTTAATTCATAACATCCACCAGGTTGAGGGGCTCCAAGTAAAAGCAACTACTCGTAATTAACAGATAATAGTTATCAATACAAATAATATAGGCATAATATTTTGATAAGAAGAAGAGCATCTCCCCAAATCGTCACGTTCGAAAACTCATAAAAATGCTCATGGCCAAATTCGATCCATAACCCAATCCTAATGAGCAAGAGATGTCGATTTCAGCAATGAATGACTCTTTTACGGGATCTTACATACGCCATGTCAATTCCACAAAATGCAGGTAAACCGGTCCAAAGGTAATTTAAACCGAACTGGCTTTCCTGAAACGCAGGGGAGCAATTTGCTTCCGGCTCTAAAGAAATGACAGGAAAGCTAAATTCTCTCTGATAACTGTCTCCGAATTGGAGGATCCATATATAAAAAAGAGCCGGCCCCATAAGGAATAAAACGAGTTCGATTCTATTGAGGGTCAATGAACACAGTGTTCCTGCAGCAATGCATTCTCTCATCCCTAATATCAAATATGTTAACTATATATATTATATTAGCATACAATATTAAATAATTATTATAGTAATCCGGGTTGATCTCCATTCATCTCACAAACCATCATCATGATGCTCGTAACGACAATATGAACCGGCTGAAAGGTTTTTTTTCCGTCCGGGTGGATTTTTCTGCAGTAAGCCGGTGAAATCATGCTTACACGCCATCATCTTCTCCTGACACTCGGGTGTACCTTCCTCCTCCTGGTTCCGTTTATATCCGCCTATCCTGCAGCTTCATTCGTGCTCCTGTGTGGTGCAGGTATTGGGTCAATTCTTCCAGATTTCCACATGAAACGACCTTCACGCCGGCAAAACCCAAAAAGACTCGCATATGGCCTGACCAGGGTTACAGCAAGGATCTTCGTTCCGATCCTCGTGGTAGTGTCAAGGCACGCTTTACGGCTGGAACCTGATCCCCTGGACAAGAGATTGACCCACTCCGGTCAGGCGTTGATCATATATGGCTTCTGTGCCACTGTTGTAAGCGGACTCATCATCCTGGCTCCGCATACAGGAGAACTCCGGCTCGTCACTTTTTTTCTGGCCGGTACTCTCCTTGGTTTCCTGCTCCACCTCCTCGAGGACGCCTGTACCAAGAAAGGCATCTGCCCACTATTCCCTGTTGATGCCCGATTATTCCTTGTTGGCACCATCAGGCCCTGTGAAACCACTGATCGCCGGATTTCGATATTCATCCTTCTGTCCGCTCTCCTGGCGGGAGGACTCCTCCTTGCAGGGGAGAGTGAGATCCTCGCACCAGGAGCCCTTCATATGGCGGTTATTGCTGCATTTCTCCTCATCTCCGCCATCATGTTCCATTGTTCAGAGATGAAACTGGAGAGACGTGACGACCGACGTTTCAGGTCACCCAGCCAGGTCGATTCGAACCGTACCCTGGAAAGCGATGATAAAAAACCCGCTAAAGGCTGATTTATCCGTATAACGGGGTCGATTGACATCCATCCGTCATTGCCCGGGGTAGGAAAGCTATCATATCGCCAGGTGAAAGGCACGAGATGAGTCCCAATCCATGAATCTTGTGTTGGTGGGGCCATTCTCATGATAAAGCGTGATGGATACCAGCCTGCTGCCGTGCCGGGTACAGGGCGAAGGAACAACCGTTATCCCTTTATTTCTGGCATACAAGAACCAGGAACTCCTGTAATCCTGGACGGGTGTGTGTAGATCACCATTTTTGTCGACCGCACAAAGCCGATTACGGTAAGACCTTTCTTCTCTGCAATTTCAAGGGCATACGTGGTTGTGGCACCACGGGAAACAATGATCGGGATGTTTGCAACAAGACATTTCCTCACCATCTCCGAGGAGATCCTTCCGGAAATGATGATGTATGACCGTGAAAGGTCCATTTTATGGATGATTGCCGAACCGACGACCTTGTCGAGGGCATTATGCCTCCCGATGTCCTCGACAGCCACTGCCAGCTTCCCATCGGTAACGAGCCCAACAACATGGATCCCCCCCGTCTTTACATGGAGTTCCGACTCAAGGGCGACCCTGACCATCACCGGTATTTCATCACGCGGCACAGAAAAGTCGGATTGGATTTCTGGAAGTCCCGAGAAATCCAGGAACGACCCTGACCCGCCACAGCCTGAAAGAACTGTCTTCTTTGGTCCCAGGGTCGATACCAGGTCCTTCGTGATTACCCTGACATCCATGTTGCGGACTTGTATGGACTCGATATCATCAGATGACCTGATGATCCTCTCAGTAAACAGATACCCTGTTACAAATTCCTCGATCATCGACGGGCTCGTCACTGCGGTAAGGACAGCCCTCCCGTTCACAAACAGGGAAAGGGGTTTTTCCACGATGACTTCGTGCATACCACACCCGGCCTGTTCACCATTCACCTTGATACAGGGCATCTCCTGATACATGTTATGACACCTTCGATATCCGGTTTAACGTTTCTAAAAGCGTATCGATGTCTTCAGATGAATTATAGCAGCCAATGCTCGCCCTGACCGTTCCATCAGGCAGGCCCAGAAAATTCATGAGCGGCCCGCAGCAGTGGTGGCCTGACCTGACCATGACATCAGCCTCCTCTGAAAGGAGATATGCAACGTCATGGGGTTTGACAGTCCCTATATTGAACGATACCACCCCCGTACGGTCATCAAGGTTTCCACCGAGGACCCTGGCAGCCGGGATATCCAGGAGTCCGTCGAGCAGTTGCCTCGTTAATGCAGCCTCGTGCTTGATTACCGACTCAATCCCGATGGACTCGATATATTCCACGGCACGACCGAGCCCTATGCACCCGGAAACATTCGGAGTGCCCGCCTCGTACCGTTCGTATCCCTCGGAGAGGACATACCCATCCGAGGTTACGGTTTCCACAGCCCCACCCCCGACGAGAAGCGGTTCGGACAGAGGTTCTCTCATCCACAGGACACCGGTACCGGTGGGTCCGAGCATCTTATGACCTGAAAAACAGAAGAAGTCACACCCGGTGCCTGCCATGTCCACAGCGAGGTGCGGGACTGCCTGGGCACCGTCAAGGAGGAAGAGTGCTCCCTGTTCCTTGCAGGCCTTTGAAATCTCCCTTACCGGAGTGACCGCCCCGGTGACGTTCGAGACATAGGTCAGGGTTACAAGCCTCGTCCCCTCATGAATGGCATCGATAACGACATCCGGGTCAAGCGTA
The DNA here is from genome assembly GCA_964530035.1 of uncultured Methanoregulaceae archaeon. Classification (GTDB taxonomy): domain Archaea; phylum Halobacteriota; class Methanomicrobia; order Methanomicrobiales; family Methanospirillaceae; genus KLAP105. The sequence continues at coordinate 13,526 of CAZGXZ010000022.1, read as the reverse complement.
CCATCCGGTGTCGGTAGGACGAGGGAAAGGTTGATCCCCTTCTGTTCCTTCAGGCGCATCCAGGGGAGGAGGTTCGAGTGGTGCTCGAGGAGGCTTGAGACAACGTGGTCTCCCTTTGACAGGGGAATTCCCGCCACCACAGACTGGATCGCCTCGGTTGTGTTCTTGGTAAACGCGAGGACGCCATCCCCGCCCCCGATGAACCGGGAAACCCTGCGATGGGCATCCCAGTATTTCTGTGAGGCGACCTGGGACAGCCTGTGGATCCCCCTCCCTACATTGGCCCGGTAGTGGTATTCGAACTCGAGCATCGCGTCCAGGACCGGCTTCGGGGAGAGGCTGGTCGCTGCGCTGTCAAGATAGATGCACTCCCGGAGCAGCGGAAAATCAGACCTTATCCTCTCAATGTCCATGAAGACTTCCTAGAAGTATGTACTCTGATGCCTTAATCCCGTGGGATATCTGCCTTCGAAAATTATCCGCTTGATAACCTGCGGGTTATTTTTTTACATCCAGCATTACCAGGAAATTTTAAAAACACCTGATTGGTTTCTTCAATAATACGTATTGGGATGATAATGGAAATATTTACCTTTCCCGGGAACGAAGAAACATGACCGATACATCCACAGGCCAATGTTCCGCTCTTTGTACCGGATCATGGAAATTTAAACGAGTTCGATTCAGGAACTTGCTTTTTCAGGCGTTCTTTCAATGAAAAATGTTCTGATTGGCTTTGTCAACAGAAAACTGATATGCCACTCAATCGTTTCCATCCAGGGAGACCCATCCGGCGATCAAAGGTTCATTGCTGCATTCCAGGTAGATCCCACTGATTTCAGAAGGGCCTCCTTAAGAAGCAAGATGATCCTCATCCCCAAGCCATTTCAGGTCAGATCGGTATAATCAGATACTATGCCCCTATCCCCATTCACTCTGTTAATATCTCCCTAAAAAAACAACAATCTTCGGTGGTTCGCCTGGTTGCTGAACGGTGAATGGAATAGCAGGCGGCCGAGTTCCGGTTTTCCAATTTCAAGGACTGCGGTCATAGAAGGATTTCTTGTAATGTTCCGCCGGCTCAGGGCGGGCTGGTACACATAGAGAGATAGGTTTTCATTCCCCTCGACGGCCGTCAGCATCTCCTGTATGTTGATTATCCCTTCGTTCTGGTTGTGCCTGTGGCTTCCTGCCACCGAATACACTCCATCCTCTATGAAAATAACATGGGTTATAATCCCCTGATAGGCACATGCAACCGCAAGCGAGAGCGCTCCGAAGGCATACTCCGTCCCGTAAGGAGGCCTGGTGATAAAAATAGTGACCGGGGGCGACGCCCCGCCATCCTGCTGGCCAGAGCGGGACAGTCTTGGGTCGATCTTTAATTTTATAAACCCTGAGTTCTCCCCGAGGATGATGTGGCTGGACTCGAACTGGTCGATGATCGAGGTCAGGTTCCGGATTTTTAGAGGTTTTATCAGGCAGTCTGACATCATGACCCCCTGTCCGTCATCCCAGGTGCTGTACCCTCGTGCTGTTGTGCAGCGGCTACAAGCATACATCTGGCACTGCAGCCCCCGCTTGCTGGCAATCGACTTCAGTTCCTCAAGCGTTCTGCCAATGTTCTCGACCCCGGAGGGGTTCTGATTGATGTGGCCGAGGTGAATTCCGTCAAGATAGGCATACAGATCTATGGAGGCCTGGACTTCAAGTGCTGCTACAAGGCATTGCACTGCATGCAAGGCGGACTGGTGCATATAAGGAGACTCGAGTTGCAGGAACCCGATGGTACTGGGCAGGGGTTGCTCATTCTGACGAGCGAATCTCACTACGTCTCTCCAGAATGAGGTTCTGCCCTTCAGGCCTAGGCTGTTGTGGTCTACGATCTGATCTGGATGCTTCATCCTTATCCGCTCAACAGAAATTCCCCGGATATCCAGTTCCTCCCTGTCGCATACTATGGTCACCGACGGCAGGAGCAGGATAATTTCCCATGCCTGTAGTGTTTCTGGCTCATGTAGGCTGTATAAAGCGTCTCCGGTCAAAAAAAACGTGAAGATTGATTCTTTGAACTCCATGTGATGGAGCAGAGTTTCGGGGTACAGCTGAACAAAAAAGAATTTTAAGCTGTCCTCCAGCCATGCCAGCCTTTCCTGTGTAAGTCTTTCTCCGAGAAGAAAAAAATGTGAGGACATGATGCAGCAACCCGTTTGGGCTTGTCAGACCTCAATGTTTTGCATAATGTAAAATATATACACTTTACTTTTTAGTAAGGATAATCTCACAAAGGCCAGATGAAACCTTCCTGATCTCAATATCAAACCCTGAATCGCTGGCGAACTGGGGGATAGATGTCTTGGGTGGTACCTATCCTGGCTGTTCGATTATGAGGGGGATCAGCTAAAGTTCTCAACCATCTGTTCGCGGACCTCGTTGATATGCATGACTGAATCATAGGCAACACCGGTCAGGCAGTAGCCCTGTCTGTCAAGTGCATACACAGGGAACTTCATAATGTCTTCCGGTACAGGCTGCAGCGTGAGCTTTTTAAAATTTACAAGATCCTGTAGGTGCAGTCCGACTTTGTCACAGATCTCCCTGAGTTCCTTAATCAACCGCCTGAGATCGCGGACATCAGACCCATCCCACGTGAATATCTGATAGATCTTCATGTAGGCATCACGCTCCAATATAATATGGGTAGTATTCTTGTCCGATTTCAGGTAAAATGCAAGAAACTGTCGCACATCCTTAACCTGCTGTGCATCCTCGTATGCCGCCGCACGCAGTTCTTTCATGGCCGCTTTAAAATCTTCGGGGCTGAGGTTACCCCCAAGCTTTGCAATATCCTTTGAGAAGTCTTTTAAATTACCTTCTACCTCAAGGAGTTGAGATATCATCTCCTCGAACTTCTTATTAAGGTTGACACCAAAAAAGGCCCTCATGTATTCGGATTGGCTTGTCACACACAATACTGGAATATACTCAACTATTAACGTTTATCAATGACTAAACAAAATTTTGATTAATCAATTTAATAAACCGTTGTGATATTTCACAAGACCTTAATATTATCCTGATCTTATAAAAAAATCAGCAGAATTACATTTTCCAGCCTTGATAAGACATTTTTTCTACCCGATCGTTTTCTTCCGTTCAACAGATTGCCTTTGTATTGTGAGTTATTGTCTGATGCTGAATGCAAAATCAGAAAAAGACATTTTCATAAACTCTGAACAGGTTGTGACCCAGATATGATCCGCATGGCAAACCCTTTAATGATAAAAGGGGCGTTCTACACGGGAACGAGTCCTGCAGATTGCCTTGTTCCTTTTCAGTTCCTTATATGTAAGGGGATGATCTCAAACAGGCCTATGCATTCTTTTATCCAAGAAGACATAAGTCATTTTTCCGCCCACATTAGTGTCACGGTCGAGTGATCAGGGATTTTCACAGAGTATCCTAGAAAATAACGAAAGGATAGCTGGTCATTCATTTCATAATCTGGTTGAGGATCGGATTGACAGGATAATTACTGCAGGAAGAGCAGTATTATAAGAAGAACGAGATTGAACGGTGGACTGCCTATACTATCGTTGCCGGGTTTACACTGATCAGAAACGCGGGGAAGAAACGCTTTCCATCCGATCGAGGTTGCCAGGCATCCAGGCTGATTGCCATGTGCAGCGGTTTTCCCTTATTCGTCTTTAATTGCAAAATTGAAGAACGAACCTATCGAAATAAAATCGATCACGACCCATTTAGTACTATCGGACGGGATATTGGAACTTCTCCATAAGTAAGCTTTTGAGGTATACCGGCTTGAAGACGGCCTGTGTCATAACATTCTCGTTAATAACCTGACAATTCTAAGTAATAATCAATGCAACCCGATTTTGGTATCCATATGAAAGGAGGTGTCATTACCGAACGGGACTCCGCGTTCCTGACTATTCGCGTCAGAGCTCCCGCAGGAGTCCTTACTATCGAACAACTAGGGGGGATCGCTAAGATTGCAAAAAAATATGGGAACGGTAGTGTCCATTGTACAACAAGGCAGACTATCGAAATCCCTCATGTCAGTCCGGCACACCTGAAACGAATTGCAAATGCTCTTGAAAAGAATGGGACACCAGTTGGCTCAGAGAAAGATGAAGTCGTTAATATCATCAGCTGTCCTGGTTCCGAGCGTTGTAAATTCGCGAATATCGATACCATCGGCTTGGCTAAAAAAATTGACGGGAGACTGTTCGGCAGGACAATGCCGGTGAAGATGCGGATAGCTCTCTCGGGCTGTCCAAACGCCTGCACGAGCCCCATGCTCAACGAAATTGGAATCATCGGCCGTGTCCGGCCCATCCGCACTGAAGGACTTTGCACCGGCTGCGGTTCCTGTGTTTTATACTGCCGGGAAAATGCCATCAGGATCCGAAACGGAATCTCGGAGCTGGACGAGGAAAAATGCGTCCAATGCGGCACATGTGTAAAATCCTGTTCATTTAATCTCCTTAAGTCATTTCATATCCACTACCTGATCACGGTCGGAGGCCGGCGGGGACGACACCCGAAAATAGGCAGGGAACTCCTGACCACCGAAACCGAAGACGAAGCCCTCGCAGTCGTTGAACAGATAGTGGACTGGGTCTATCGCCGGGCATGGAGCGGCAGGTTGCTTTCGGAACAACTGGATGATCTCCATTTTGAGAAATTCCGGGAAGAGATCCAGAAAAAACTCCACGAAGGGGAGGCGCAATCTGCTGGTAAATAATCCCCTTTAAAAACCTAAAAATTGATTTTCACGCGATTGTCACGCTTTTCTCCACACTTCCAACTGATGCAAGATATACCGGCCACCCGGTTTCATCGTCAAGGCTGATAAGCTTCAAGATCAGCTCGTCATGGAATATATCCGAAGGATAAACCTCATATCCGAGATTTGCCGCTGCAATTATCAGGTTCTGGCAGCTGTGACCAGCCTCGATGAAGCAGCTCCGGTAGCCGCGGTTACCAAGGGCCCAGACCGAGCGGTAAGGTATGGCGACCCAGAAAAAGGTGACAGCAGCCCGGGTTATCATCCGGAAATTCATGCTCGCAGTGCTCATCTCAAGAATAATATCAGGGTCGATGCGCTCGGCAACGATGCTGTGAGACAGAGGGAGGTAACGGTAGAGCCCGACATCGAGATCAACGACATCACTGGCAACAAAATAGATATCCAGCGGGTAACGTGACCCGCTTGACGGGACATTGCGTACCTGGACCATCTCGCCAACAACCTTCCTGAGCCCCTGCATGCACCAGAGCAGGTACGAGAGATCCCTGATCGTCAAGGACGAACGGGAGAAGAAACCCACGGGCTCGTAACTCTCTATCGCTTTCCTGACCGGCATGTCCGGTACCTTGAACTTCTTCGGGCTTGGGAGCTTGATGACCTTCTGGTCGCTCCTGGCCGGGATCTCATACGGCGGTTCGGGGACGCGGAGGACGAGATCTACGGTGGAATAGTCCGGGTACCGCGTTCCTTCGATGAATTCTTTTCCGGCATTTTTCATACCATGTCCTCAATAAATCAGTGGATACGCAACCGGTTCTGTTCCTGGAATCCCTGCGAGTTCTTTTTCAGATAAAAAGGTGCCGGGGGAGCCAGCCCGGAAGGATGCCCATGTGATATCGATTGGCATTTACAACTCAGGCAGCAGCCTTCGTGTAAAGGTTAGCGTAGACGATCTTACCCTTGCTCTTGGGGTGCCGTTCGCCCAGGTCCCCAATGTAATGGTCGAAGGTTGCCTTTACGCCATCGACCTCCTTCTCAACCGTGCCGATCTTCTGGAAGCCAGGTAGCATGAACTTGATCGTGCCAAGCACGTACATGTCGCCCTTGACCATCTGGCCACCGACGCGACCTTCGACATCTCCCTTGATGATGACGGTGCCTCCCTCCGCGTGGGTGGAAACGTGGATGAACGCGTCCTTCTCGATGATGATAGTGCCTCCGAGCATGAAGGTCCCGATATCGTTTCCGGCACTGCCCCGGATCCGGATGGTTCCGTCCTTCATGCCTCTCCAGTCGCCCCGGTAAGCACAGCCGACATGGTTCTTAGCATCGCCTTCAACCAGGATCTCGCCGCCCTGCATCTGGATGCCGCAGAAGGAGTCGACATTGCCCTTGACATGGATCTTCCCGCCTTTCATCCAGCCGCCGAGATACATATCGCAATTGCCGTTGACGGTGACGGTTCCTGCGGTCATACGGGCACCGATATATTTAACTCGGGTGCAGTCACCATCGATGACGATGTCGGTCTCTGCAGCCGTTGCACCTGCAGAGCCGGATATATCGAAGAAGTCACCGAGTCTCGTGACGATCTTGCCCTCATGGCCCGGGAGCTCGGCGATCAGTGCTGCAGTCTTTCCTGCAAATGCGTCGGGATTAATGTTATAACCCTCAAACATGAGCTCGGGGGTCTTTATGGGTTTTAATGTAACGGTTGCCATGGTTCTCTCATGCCTCCACGTCAACATCAATGACAAACGGGTGTGGAGCCAGGTATTCCCTGACCGGGTAATTCCGGATGTCCATGGTGTATGTTCCCTTCGAAAATGCCTGGCTGACATCGCGGAGGACCTGGGGGTTCTCACGCATCTTGACGTTGACCCAGACGGTCTTCTTGTGGCCATTCGAGACGATTTCTCCGTCTTTTACCACGACTTCGCCGGACTTGATGAAGCAGACAGCACGCTGGAACGCTCCCTCGATCTTCTCGGGGTCGGCCGGCATCTTCTTGTAGTTGAGGTCGTATATCGCGACTTCTGCGCTCATGCCCGGGGCAAGACCCCCATAGATGTCCTTCAGGCCAAGACACTGGGCAGGGCCGGACCGGGTCATCTGGGCGATCTCGAAGAGCGTAAGTTCGCGGTCTATACCGTGGATGTTCGTTGCTTCGATGACCTTGTCTTTGTGTTTGAAGGAGTTGAGTGTCGCTTCACGGGCCTTCTGACTCATCAGCCACTTGATAACGCGCGGATACCGGGTGAACGGGCCGGCGTTCGGATGGTCGGTGGTGATGAAGGTCCGATCCATGTCTTTAGCAAAGAGTGCCAGCTCCAACCCGATGGCCCACTGGATATCGCAGACCTTGCTCTGGGGATCATATACAAACGGGACAATGCCGGCTGCAGTTTCGAGCTCGACATCCACGTTGGTCCACTTGAGGTGGTTGAGTGCATGGAGATGGTGCTCGAACGGGCCGTCGGCCGTCATCGTCGTGGTCTCGTCCAGAGTGACACAGCCGAGGTCGATGGTGATGTTCTTCTGCTGGTTGACATAGTCCATGACCTCCTTGGCCTTGGAGTTAAAGTCAGCCCAGTTCGTCCCGCCGTATGAATGGAACTGGATGTGGGTCGAGTGCATGACCTGTTCGCGCCCGAATTTGTTCTTTGCCTTAAAGCCCTCAGCAAGCCTGAGGGAGTCAATGGTGCCCTTGTAGTTGCCGGGGTTGCCAAGGTCATTCTGGTGGAGGTGCATCGAATGGGGAAGGCCCAGGAACTCGTTGGCTTCGATAAGGCCCTTGATAATCTTCGCGGGAGTGATCTCGAAGTAGGGTACATTATCATTAAGGTCCAGACAGTTGAGCCCCCACGCCCATGCAGCGGTGCCTCCGGGGTTGACAACCTTGACCCCGTAGCCTTTCGTGGTTCTCAGGAGCCAGGCGATATAGGCTGCCGTGTTTTCAACCTCGTTATTCCTGATATAATCCATGACGAACCAGTTGTTGCCGAAGACCGGCAGTGCCGCCTCGTCGACGATCGGTGTGTCGTGGATCTCCTCATGGACATGAGGCGCAAGCAGAGGGGGCATCGCGGCTTCCATGACAAACGAGTACCCGAGCCGGGCGTACTCGTAGCCGGTCCTGAATACTGAAGGAATCGAAAAACCGGACTCCATCCGGTAACCGTTCTTCTGGGCCATGCCGCTCCTGAAGGTCCCGGTCAGCACCTTGTCCTCCGGACGCATCAGGCGGCCGGCATTGACCTTTGGGCCGGCAACATGGGAGTGGACATCCACACCGCCGGCCATGACGACCTTACCCTTGGCGTTGATGACCTTTGCGGAAGAGCTGACTTCCTCAACGATCCTGCCATCCTTGATGGCAACGTCGCCGACGTCACCATCAATCCCGCGAGTCGGATCGATGATGAAGCCGCCTTTTACAATAAGCTCCCCGGATGCCATTTCAGCTCACCACCGGGTTGTGGGGATATTTGCGGTGTTCCTTGGCAGCGAGCCAGATCGGCTGGGTGCTGGTCAGTTCGCACATTCGCTCGTACACGCGGTCGAAAAGCTCCTCGTCACTCGGGACGCCGGGAAGTCCCTTGATGACGGCACGGAACTGGATTGGGACATTGTCCATGCGGTAGACGACACCGGGTTCGTCCACGCCGGCAATCCTGACCGGAATATGGAGATCGGCGATCTCGCTTGCCATGTTAAAGTTCGGGTCAATGGTGATGAACGGGTGCTTCTTGAGGTGCTGGACGGCCTGGATCGGGAAATGGGCTCCGGCATCGGTACCGACATTGACGAAGCAATCAACTTCGTCACGCATGGCAAGGTCGATCGAGCTGGTCTCTCCCGGGTTCATGTAGGCATGCGAGCCTTTGCTGAGATCGATGCAGTACGGGAAGCCGAACTGCCATGACCAGACCTGGCCGGGGCCGGCTATGTTGTAATGGCCCCGCATCGCCATAATCGAGCACTTGGTATGGTCGTTGAGATCGCGGGTCAGGCTGATCGCATGGTCGATGTTGTGGTTCCGGCCGTCGGTATGGGTACAGCCCATGCCGAAGAAGATCATACAGAACCGGGCCTTCTTCATTATTTCGACAGCTTCCTTGATCTTCTCTGCACGGATCCCTGCTACAACATCAGGGATATCAAAGCCCCGGAGAACCGTCCGGAATGCATCGAAAAGCTCATAGTCATGGCCCTGGTCAAGCATCAGGTGGTGGTCGGCAAGCTTTGCGGTGTCGGTCTCGCGGGGGTCGATGCAGAGGACGGTCCGGTGCATCTGGCCATTCGGGGTGAAAAAGCCCCGCGGGAAAATAGAGTACCGGGAGGTGTGGCGGGGGTGGGCATGCATCGGGTTGCAGCCCCAGAAGACCACGACATCGGCACGGTTCTTGACCTCGCCGAGCGTGCAGCTCGGGTACCCGTTGTCGAAAATCGCAAGGAACGAGGGGCCATGGCAGATGGTGGCGCAGTTGTCAAGCACCGCACCTGCTTTCTCGGCAATACGGCCGACCGCGCTCATACCCTCGCAGTTCGTGGAGCCAAAGCCATAGATAAGGGGCTTTTTTGCATTGAGCATGGTTTTTGCCATCCAGTCAACAGCCTCATCATAGGAGATCTCCTTCATGGATCCGTCCGGCTGGCGCATCCGGGGCAGCTTCGGCCGTGTAGGATCGTTTGCATGGAAAAAGAGGTTCGTGCCGATGATGCAGGCATTGTGGACCTCGAGGACCTGGGTCTCATCGTCATTCACAACGACTTCTATGTCATCGCAGGACGATCCGCAGTACGGGCATCCCACGCCTTTGATGGTCTTTGGCATGATTAGTTCCCTCCTTTCCAGAGCCCGACAGCGCCCTGCACGAGCTCAAGAGCGGACTTTAATTTTTCTTCCGGTGCTGGTTCGATGGTGACCGGGAAACCACTGTACTGCGGGGTACCGGTGGACTGGGTCCGTGGCGGGACGACCTGGTTTGCCCAGACACCCTGCCTGATGTGGGCGAGACCGGGCGGGCAGTACTGGGTGGGCTCGATGGCCTTCACGATGACCGTACCACATTCGCTGGTCACGCGGACGTTCGTATTTTTCATGATACTGGCCCGCTTCATATCATCGGGATGCATCTCGCAAATGGTGCAGGCCTCGAAATAATCAGGGTTGGTCTTGCCCTTCTCCATCGCAGCGCCTTCTTCAATTGAGCGCTGGGTGATCATATTCAGGTTAATCTTCGGCATTGTTGCGTTCCCCCAAAGCAATCTAGACTGCTACCCCGGCTTCCCCCCTGCCGGAGAGGGTGATCACCTTATAGGGGCATGCCCCGACGCAGACACCACAGCCGGCACACAGTTCCATCTTCACGTCCATGCTGACGGACCTGCCATCCACAACATGGTAGATTTTCTCTTTTGTTACCGGGTCGAGCGTATAGAGCTCTAATGCATTCACCGGGCAGGCAACCACGCAATTGCCACAGCCGGTACAGCGGTTTATGTTTACATGTACTGAAAATGCCATGATATCACACAGAATTCATGTACTAAAGCTGTCATTCTAAGGTCATATTAAATTTAGGATAACATAAAAAAAAAATTAACGACTAATAGCTAACCAAGAGATTCAATTTTCTCCATTGGTTAACTGATCCAATACTTGATTAAAAAGTGATCTAAGAAGAAATATTCTGAAATTCCGTGTTTTTTCAAAATATTGGTGAAATTATCCAGATCATTACCAACCCAATGATGCAGGTACGTATCATGGCAGGAGGTAGTCAGGTTTAGTGATTATTCACAACGCGCCAGAATAGACCTGCCGGACTCATGCACCGATATCATGAACACAAATGGCAATTCCTAGATTATTTCACATTTAAACCCATATTCAAATGACTTCTCCCGACATACATATAAATTAAATGGTCAATATGTTAACTTAATCTAAATATTAATAATTTATACTTAACGCAAGGAATTTCAAATCTGGTTTCTAGGCGGCGGGGACAGATGGGCTCCGGATGGAATGAAGATCAATAAGGATATATCATTCCCGCTGGTACTCAGGCCGCCGCAAGAACAGGAATTTTCACCGGGACTTTACAGAATAAAAGGGAAACAGGAACCACAAAACCAGGATCATCCCCAGGAATGGAAACCGGGTGTCCTTGAGCCACCAAGACACTCCGGCATTCCTGTTTGGCAACAATAAACTATACCATAGTACTTGACTATAGGTACAAGTTAAAAATACAATTAAAACTATTTAACTTTGTTTGTTTGTATTTTATTCTGTCCAACATTCTCCAGTTTGAGAATGATAGCCCAACAAGCCATGATCCGTCCAGATATGGGATTATTAATAACCATGGCACAACAACCCAGATAGGATCATACCTGTGAGGATCAGAAATGTTACCACAGGCATCGACCATTGGGCGGCATCTGGAGGCCAGGTGAGGGCTTGGCAGCCTGCCGGAGGAACGCATGCGTATTGTTCAGGTCATCGGCAGGTCAAACTCAGGTAAGACGACCTTCATCCGGAATGTAATCCGGTTGTTGATCAGAGACAGGTCGGTCGCGACTATCAAGCACCTCGGGCATCATCCGTTCCGGCTCGATGAAGGAAAGGATACAACTCTTTTTTTTGAGACGGGGATAACAGCGAGCCTGGGTGTTGATGATGAGAAAATCATGATCGCACTCAGAGAACCGACCCTTTCCAGCGCCCTTACAACCCTGGCCGATCGCGAGATCGACATCACCATTATTGAAGGCTTCAAGTCAATCAACCTGCCCGCTGTTATCATTGGAGAACTCGAAAGCCGCCAGTGCGTCCTACGAGATCCTTTTCCTGAAGATCTCCTTCAGGTTCTGGAAAAATTCCCGGAATTCCATACGATGAATGGTTTAACAAGACAATTGCGGTCCAGAATGAAACCGACCGACCTCCTCTTCACCCTGGAGGTCCCCCTCCCCGAGGCCTTTTTATCCAGGGAAAACGAACTGCGCAGTTCGTTAAGGGATCTCCTTGACCATAGCCCCGGGATCAAACGCTATCAGTGCTATGTAAATTCATGTCTCCCGGCAATTACTGATGCTCGCCTTCTCGTTGCCGTCGCAAGTGAGGACA
>CAZGXZ010000022.1:0-1601 GCA_964530035.1 uncultured Methanoregulaceae archaeon | reverse complement strand
AGAGATGTATTCACACGGGTTTCATCACTGGTGACCGAGACCCTGTCTAAAGGTCCTTTACCCCGGTAGCACAGGTCCGCATCAGAAACCTGCTGTTTTAGCCATTGATCAATGGGAAAAACGTGATTGCCTGATTATAGGTATTAATTTATCGGGAGAGAACATTTTCAATTCAGGTTGACTTTTAGTATAAGTTCATATTTCATCCAATCATAGCTTGGTATACCAGATCAGGGTTACGCGATATGAGGGGTGCTTCGGGTTGCCCTGCTGATAGCAGGTTCAGGAAAACGGGAGGGTACCGGGGAAAATGCCATGAAGTCACGCTATCTGAACCTCATCCCGCTTGAAGACGCCCGCAGGCTCCTTTTTGAGGTCGCCGGTCCCCTGAAAGGTACCCTGTACATCCCTGTCGAGGGGGCCTCAGGATGGATTACAGCAAAACCGTTATTCACAGCCTTTTGCATGCCGTTGACAGATGTTGCTTCCATGGACGGATATGCGGTCCGTGTTCCCGAAACCTCCGGTGCCTCTGAACAATGCCCAATCGAGGTCCACGATTTTCTCAAAATAAACACGGGTGGTATTGTACCGGAAGGATACGATGCGGTTATCATGGCTGAGGACTGCTGGACGGATAAAAACCGCCTCGTCATCAGGAAAACGGCATACCCAGGGCAGAACATACGACGGGCAGGTGAGGATGTAAGAGAAGGCCAGATGGTCATCCCCGCAGGTCATCTGGTCCGCCCGGTGGAGGTCGGTGCCCTGGCCTCCTATGGTGTGAACCAGGTTTCTGCTCGTGCATGCTCGGTAGGGATTATACCAACCGGGGAAGAAGTTATCGAGCCCGGCACCGTTCCAACCGCCGGACAGGTCATAGACGGGAATACCAGGATGACAATGGCCTGGCTCGATATAAAAGGAGTTTCCTGTACCCGATATCCTATCTGCACAGGTGATGCTGATTCCCTGAAGGAAATGGTGGCACGGGCGGTACGTTTCCACGACCTCGTGATCATCTCAGCCGGCTCATCGACCGGAACAAGGGATTTCACAGCTTCGGTTGTTGCTGAACTTGGCACCCTGGTTTTCCACGGAGTTGCGATCAAACCGGGTAAACCGGTTCTTGCAGGCAGGATCTCCGATACAGTCATCATTGGTCTGCCGGGGTATCCCCTCTCAGCCCAGGTTGTCCTTCGCGAGATTCTTATCCCCCTTCTCAGGCACTGGGGATTTTTCATCCCACCTTCACCAGCCATCCGCGCTACTTTGTCAAGGAGCGTGGTCTCCGATCCCGGGATCCAGGAATTCATTCCGGTAACAACAGCGGAAATCGGGGGGCGGCTTGTTGCAGTCCCACAACCGGGAGGATTTGCATCACACATGGCGTCGATACGGTCAAACGGGTATATCATTGTACCTCCTGAAACAGAGGGATTTGAGGCGGAATCAATCGTAACCGTGCACATGATCACAGACGTTTCAGACACCAGTCAGACCATCCTTATCGGAGGTCCATTGACACCGGTTATGGATTTGGTATTGTCATCGCATCAGGTAAATGGCATCAAACTGGTTCCCGTCCGTTCTGATGCCAA
>CAZGXZ010000021.1:9754-21086 GCA_964530035.1 uncultured Methanoregulaceae archaeon | reverse complement strand
GGGGACACAGGTTTAGCAAACCTGCGCCATACCAGGCTTGGCTACCTCAACAGGCAATCTCGCATCTTTCGATACTCGCAGCAATCATTGCTGCTCCATGAATGGTGCTGTATTATATGGACGGGTCTGGATTATAACCATTGTGGTTTTCTAACCACCAGGAACACAGACCACCTTATAGCGGGAGTTTTCCTGCCCCATCTCTTCGCGTAATACCTGATGCAATAAGAGCGGACGTGACAAGGGGCAGGGCGATAGTCGCATCACAGAAACACTGGGCCCGCACAGAATCAACCGTTTCCTTCCCCCAGCTGACGGCTTCCTCGAACGTGCAACCAGACAGGCCACCGAAATGAGGGTTATCCGTGGTAAACTGGACGGCAAAATCATGGCCCGTACAATCTGACTTGTGTATGGACCCGATTACCTGGGTCTGCTGGATAAAATTTTTCGGCACTCCGCCGCCAATGTAAACAACCCCCGTTTTTTGGGCCTTTTCAACATGCCGGGTTATTTCATCTGCATCTGATATCTGGTCAACCTGTACCGGAACACCGTTTCTCCGGGCGATGACAAGCCCGATTCCGATAGATGAATCACACAGGGCTGGCACGAAAATGGGTATGCCCATCCTGGCGCACGTTGCGGTAAATGAGCATCCATCCGGCCGCCTGTCCCTGAGCCACTCACCGAGCCGTGCGATGAACAGGGCCGATGATCCATTGAACGGAGCGATTTCCGAAGAAAACGTCGCTATCGCCCGGTCAATATCCCTGAACTCTTCCTCGTATGCAAATACATCATAGATGCGGTCGATTCCCTGTTCAAACAGGTCTTCATCATTCACACGGTGATGCCCGAGGTAGTGCCTGACGCCCAGGTGTTCACAAACATCGTGGAAGACATTTGCCCCGGTGGACACCACAATGTCGATAAAACGGCGCTCAGCGAGTTCAATAAGACATCGTTGCATTCCCGCAGGGACCATCGCTCCGGAAAGGCCCAGAAAAATGGAGCATCCTGGCTCAGCTATCATCTTCTTCCATGCCCTGAAGGACTCTCCCAGCTGCCGCCCCTGGAACCCGGTGTGGCTCATGGATTCCAGGAGGAGGGCTACATCGGGCTGCGGGACGACATGCCGTGTAGGCTCAAGTTCCATAGAATACACCTCCCGGTGCCGGAAGTGCAGAGGGCACGACGGCAGAAGCAGTACTGCAGGGATCCATGCACAGGTACCTTTGTAAAAAAATCAAAGGGCCTTTACAAGCGCTGAACGGGTGATTATCCCTGTGAGCTTGCCCTGTTCCGTTACCGGAACCGAACTGAACTTCTTCTGGATGATGAGGTCAAGCACGGGCGAGAGCCCGGATGCACTATCAACAGAGAAGACTGGTGCGGTCATGATGTCCCTCACGATCAGGTTACGGATGCGGTGGTCCTGGTGCCTGTCCTCTACCATCTCGCGGAACTTACGCATGGACACGGCAACATCAGTTTCCGTGACAATTCCTACCATGCGGTCCTGTTCAGTAACGATGAACCTGAGGATATTGTCATCGATCATGCGGCGCCGCAGGTGAACGACCCGTTCTTCGGCGTCAATCGTAACGGCTTTTTCAACAACCGTCTCAAGCGTGACATCAGGTTTTACCACCTTCAGGAGGTCGTCATGAGTCACCTGGCCAATCAGTCTGTGGTCCTTGTCATACACAACAACGAGCTTGTATACCTGAAGGAGCGGGACGACCACGTCCAGAGTCTGGTCAGGGTAGACCGGGGTGAACTCCTCTTCAACAGAGTTGGAAACGTGGATCGCCGTTGGCGCCAGGCCCGAGTTCTTCTTGCTACCGAGTGTTTCCGCAATCGTGTGACGTGAGATTGTCCCTACAACGGCGTTCTGGTTCACCACGATCAGGGGATCCATCCCCTGATCGAGCATCTTGTCGAGTGCCTCGGTAATGGGTGCTGATTTCGCGATAGTTACCGGCTTGGACATTATGTCCTTGACGAGCATTTCTTTTGTCATGTTGTCACTTCCCGGATGATATCATCTCTTTTGAGGATTCCGCAAATCTCCGTTCCCCTGACTGCCACAACACTGTTGATATGGTGGCTTTTAAAGAGAGCGAGGGCCTCCTGAACGGACGCAGTGGGATCGATCGTGATGACCGGGCGTGTCATCACATCCTCGGCGATCGCTGATGCATGGACTACGTGCCGGAACATCTTCCGTCCGCCCGCCTCATCCTTCCGAAGCATGCTTATGTCATGCTCGGGGAGTCCTGCACCCTGCTTTGAGTAGGTGTAGAACGCGAGGTTGCTTTCCGTGATGATGCCTGCCAGGGTTCCATCATTATTAGTCACTATCACTTTATCATTCCGCTCACTCATCACTTCGATGATATGTGAAACCGAATGATAGCGCGATACCGTCACCGCATCCTCCATGAGATCGCCGACCCGCGCATCCAGACCGCTCACCAGGCCCGAGCGCATAAGATCGGATTTCGTAACAATACCGATTATCCTGGAATTTTCTAGTATCGGTACTCCGCTGATATCCCTGTTGACCATGATGCGGGCTATCTCTCGCATCCCTGTTTCAGGACCGGCCGATACCGGGTCGGGTGTCATGAGGAGCCGTAACGGTATCGTGTCTATCGGCCGTCTGCGCCACAGCGGGTCTGTCTCAAGGAGACGATACCCGATATCCTTTTTTGTGATAATCCCGACAAGAACCTCGTCCTGAATGACGGGTAGACGTGACAGGTGATACCTGATCATCAGGTTCCGTGCCCGAGACACCTGATCATCAGGAGTCACAACACGAACCGGGGCGCTCATCACATCAGATGCCTGCATGGGGCTTCACCTCTCTGAAAGTGCCCTGACCATATCATATTCTGTTATCAGACCTATCAGACGGGAGTCTTCGATGACAGGCAGTGCACCAACTTTTTTATTCAACATGTCCCTCGCGACATCATGGAGGTTCTTTTCCGGCGTCGTGGTAAATAATTCACCTGACAACAGTTTCCTTACAGGCAGGCCCATGATCTCACCCACGTCCCCTGTTACCATCTGGGAGAACACTTTTCCACTGCCAAGGAACCTCATGATGTCCGTGGCTGTGATGATCCCGAAAAGGACATCGTCACTGACCACAGGTAATCTCCTGAAACGGTGCTTGGTAAGGTCTTCGGACACAGCGCTGATGGGACTTTCCGGCGAGGTGACCCTCAGATCCGTGGTCATTACCTCCTCGACAGTAAGTGCCGTCCTCTCGTTTTTAAGAACCTTCAGGACATCACGTTCAGTAACAATTCCGGCAAGAGCACCGTCCGGGTCGGTAATCGGGATGCCACCGATCATCTGCCTGATGATGATATCAAGGGCATCATTCAAACTGGCTGCCGAAGGAAGCGTCACTACCTGAGGGGACATGATGGCAGATATGCTCTCATTTATCGCAGCGAGGAAATTTCCTCCGTGTTTAATGGACACGAGGTTGAATTTGTCACCTCCACCGAGAAAATTGATGACATCGCCGGAAGTAACAATTCCCTTGATATGCCGGGTTCCTGCGTCAATAAGAGGGAGTCTGCGGACCCTCCACTCGGTCATGGTCTCTATTGCAGACAGGATACGCATCGTCGGCGTGGAGGAAACGACTGACCTGCTGGCAAGTGCCATTATCTCGCCCTCCTGGCGGACAAGATGCGATTTGAACTCAACCGGCCCCCGGTCCATTGACCCGGGCATTTTCAGAAGCCGGTCACCCTGCTTGTTTGTTCGTTCAACGTGGTGCATGTGATCCTCCCCCGGAGTGTGTTTCGGGTCTTCTAGACCCCGGAGAGAACATCGTGCCTGTCGAGTATCCCGACAAGTTTCATGTCTTCTACAACCGGAAGACGGCCGATATTATTCCTGACCAGGAGATCTGCAGCGACCTGGATGGTAACATCAGGTGTCACCGAGATAACCTGCTGAGTCATCAGCTCGCACACGGGAGTGTCGGCGGGATGACCGATTGAAGGACGAAGGTGCCCTTCACGAAGGAGATCCCTGCGTGAAACAATCCCCACAAGGCGTTTTTTCCGGATTACCGGCAGAGCGTTGTAACCGCATTCAAGGATTGTTGTGTAGACTTTCTGCAGGGGATCGTCAGCACAACAGGTCATCACCTTGGTGGTCATGAAATCAGATACGCGCCCTTGCAGGTTCCTGCGGTTAATTATGACCGGAAAGAGGTCTGACAGAAGTACCGCTCCGATGAGAGTCATGCCCGGCCCTACCACGGCGGCGCTGTCCGTCTTGAAAGACCTGATAGCAATCACAGCTCCCTCGATGCTGTCTCCTGGCGAGACAAACGGCGCGTCCTTAATAAAGCCGTCAACCGTGACATTTGATTTCGTCGCGGTTATCCTGAGGACGTCGGTAATGTCGATGTATCCTGCCAGTTCCTTTTTATGATCGGCTACATATATCTCGCGGAACACGTCATCCCGGAGGATTTTACGGGCCTTTGTTACCGTGTCGGAAACGGTCAGCGAGGGGATACTGATGAGGTAGTCCTGGACTCCCTTCATCAGATGCTCTCCTCATCACGGCAGGATGAGCACAGAAGCAGGGTATCGACACGGCGGAGGTCATCAGACATCTTTCCGCACCGGTCGCATACGCCCATGTCTATCTCGTCCCCCCTGTTGATCTCTATCAGGGCTGAAAGGAGTTCGTTGATGGTGGTTGATGCCGCAAGGATATCACGTACAGTAACAATCCCGATGACGACATTCTCTTCATCGACAACCGGAAGCCGTCGTACCCGCTTTCTGGCCATCATCTGTGCCGCCTCACCAACGGTCTGATCTGCGCCTATGGTGATAAGCGGAGTGCTCATGATGGCCTTGACCGGGACGGAACCTGGTTTCCTGTCCCTGGCCACGATTTTGCAGTTCATATCCTCTTCGGTCACAATCCCAAGCGGGAGGTGCTTGTCGAGGACGATACAGCTCCCGACCTCGTCACGGCACATAGCCTTCGCGGCCTCCGAGACGGATGCTGATGCATCAATCGTGGTAGCATTGGTCTGCATGATATCGCGCACAATAATGCGGGTATCCAGTCGAAGAGAGTCATTCGAATATGTCATCTGCATCACCTCCTTTGCCTTCATCCAGCCGTTTTCTGGCGGCTGCCGGTTTCCCTGAATCGGGCACTATTATGTATGAATGGGCCTATAAATAAGCGACCGCGAACGGGCAAACTTGATGGGGCTTTACGAGAACCCTAATAAGAACATCCTTCATATAGTCACGATAGGCCTGATGCAGAAGACTCAGGAAGGCCGCAACTCCTTCATGCCGGGGGATACCATTCAATGGACCTGTTTACCCAGACAAGACAAAAATTAGCTTCCCTCCTTTCAAAGGTATTTCGGAAGAAAAACACGCGTATTGGAATCTATGGCCCTCCAAATGCAGGTAAAACTACACTTGCCAACCGAATAGCCCGGGACTGGACCGGTTCGCAGGTCGGGGCGGTCAGCGAAATCCCCCATGAGACACGCCGGGCTCACAGGGCGCACGACATCGTGATTACGAGCGCCAACGGAAAGTCCATCACCATCGATATTGTCGATACACCTGGTGTCACCACCAAGATTGACTACAAGGAGTTCCTGGAGTACGGCATTACCAAGGACGAAGCCATAAACAGGGCACGTGAGGCGACGGAAGGAGTAGCCGAGGCCATGCACTGGCTCCGCGAGGATATAGACGGGGTTGTCTACATGATGGACAGCACGGCTGACCCGTTCCTCCAGGTCAACATCATGATGATCGGGATTGTTGAGAGCCGCAAACTCCCGGTTGTAATCGCGGCCAACAAGATTGACCTTCCCGATTCGAACCAGCAGAGGATCAAGACTGCGTTTCCTCAGCACCCCGTGGTCGGCATATCCTGTTTAAACGGCCAGAACATCGAAGAACTCTACGAAAAAATGGTTGTCGTGTTCCGGTGAGATTATGATGCAGGGAATTCAGATAGACCTTATTTCCGAGGACCGGCTGGCCCGGCTGACATCCATGGAGAAGATCCACCTGATCTTGGATAGTGTACGGCAGGGAAACATTGTTATCCTTGAAAAAGGGCTTGAACCTGATGAACAAAGCCGTCTCATCGAGATGACAATGCATGAAATACTTCCTGATGGTTTTGAAGGAATAGAGATGGAAACGTACCCTGCTCCTGAAGAGGCAGGAAGCTTTCTGAGACGCCTGATGGGGAGGCAGACATCTTCCAGGCGGCTAACCGTAATAGGTCCCGCAAACCAGCTCAAGATGATCCGCCGCGAGAAGGACCTTCTCTCGGCCTGGATATCATCGAACCGGTGAATTTCCATGCCGCACAAGTGTGCCAGGTGCGGAGAAATCTATGATGCAAACCAGGAAGTACTCCTCGAGGGGTGCCCTTCCTGCGGGGGCAAAAAGTTTATATTCATTTCTCCACGGGAACTGGAGAACAAAGTCCGCAGACCTGAGGGCAGGAGCGCACCTCAACCTTCAGAAAAAAAGGGCGACCTTGGAGGATCTGCAACAACCCCATCTTCAGACACTTCCGAGGAGGAACGGGAACGCATCGAGTGCATCCGGATCCTTGGCCCTGGCACGTATGAACTCAATATCGAAAAGATGGCCAGTTCAGATGAACGGGTTGTCGGACTGCAGGACGAAGGAATGTATGTTGTCGACCTGTTCTCGATGTCAAAGAAGAAGAAAAAGCAGTCCTGAAACCATCAAGGTTGAATAATCGCCCTGATGCCCGGGAGTCGCCATTATTGGGTGGTGCTGCTGTGGGTGTCCGGTTCCATATGTCCCTGCTGGCGGGACCTCAATTCATTTTATCGACTGAAAATCCTTTTTTTGCAAGGAGGTCATTCACCCGTTCACGATGATTGCCCTGGAGCTCGATCGATGATCCCTTGACCGTTCCCCCGCATGCAAGCTTTCCTTTCAGGAATTTGGAAAGCTCCTCCAGATCGATGTCAGTAGGGTCGAGTCCTTCCACGACGGTAACTTCTTTCCCATACCGCCGTTTATTCACCTTGACATTGATTCGCTGCTGTTCTTTCGCGACCTCTTCACAGATACACAGCTCTTTGGGTAGTCCACAGGTAGGACAAATACCTCCATTCATTAGCCTAAGAGCTTACCGCTTTGCTTATAAAATGATTGGCCCATGAGAAACGGATAAAAACCGTATCAGGCAATTCCATGCCCCTGTATCTGAATTAAAACGTAAAAAGTCCTGATAAACAGGGTACAGGCATTATCACCCACACTGCAGGGACAGATCCTGCCATTTATTTCCATTCCCTGCGTACGGGATACTATATTTCATGTCCCTCCTCGTCCTAGGAACTGCCTCACATGTCGGAAAAAGCACAGTAGTTGCAGCAATCTGCCGTTGTCTTTCAAACAGGGGTATTACGGTCTCACCCTTTAAATCCCAGAACATGAGCCTCAACTCAGCTGTCACGCGGGATGGGGCTGAAATAGCAATCGCCCAGATAATGCAGGCAGCTGCCGCTCGCGTCGCCCCTGATGCAGATATGAACCCTATCCTCCTGAAACCGAAGGGCTCATCCATATCCCAGGTTGTGGTTCTCGGAAGACCTTACAAGGACGTCCAGATCAGGAAATATTACGAGGAAACTGATAAACTCCTGAAAATTGCGGTTGAATCGGCAAACCGGCTGGCCGGTAGATATGAACAGGTAATCTGTGAAGGGGCGGGGGGAGCGGCTGAAGTCAACCTCTACAAGAGGGATATCGCGAACATACTTCTTGCCCGGGCCTTGTCATTCCCGGTCATCCTTGTCGCGGATATCGAAAGGGGAGGCATTTTCGCCCAGGTATATGGAACGATTGCCCTTCTGCCCCCAGACATCCGCCCGCTTGTGAAAGGGGTGATTATCAACAAGTTCAGGGGAGACCCCTCTCTGTTCAGCGACGGTGTGACTATCCTTGAAGAGCTTTCAGGAGTCCCGGTCCTGGGTGTCCTGCCTTATGTTTCCCTGGACCTTCCAAGCGAAGACTCGCTTTCCCTTGGTGACAAGGAGGAAAGGTCATTACACAGGACTGCCGTTCGGATTGCCGTGGTGCGGCTCCCGCACATATCGAATTTTACTGACTTTGAGCTGCTTGAGCGATACGCATCGGTTACCTATATCCCACCAGGGGCCACCCTGTCCGGGTACGATGCGGTCATCATCCCAGGCACGAAGAATACCATCGACGATCTCGAAATTCTGAAAAAAAACGGGTTCGCACAGGAGCTTGCGGCCGTTCGTGAGCGGAGGACTCCTATCATCGGGATTTGCGGAGGGTTCCAGATGCTCGGGAAAAAAATTATCGACAAGGGTATTGAATCAAAAGAAGGTGTTTTCGAGGGTTTCGGACTCCTTGACGCCCATACCGTGTTCGAGGAGTATCACAAGACAACCCGCCAGGTCTGGAGGAAGGCACTACCCGTCGGCCCCATTCTTGACCGGGTTGGCGAGGTGACCGGTTATGAGATCCACATGGGAAGGACTCATATAGGTTCCGGGAGTGAAGCCTTTGAAGGGGACGGGGCGGTCAGCAGTGACGGGCTGGTGATAGGGACATACATGCACGGGGTATTTCAGAATCTCACCGCGGTGAATTCCCTTCTCGGGTATCTCTGCATGAAGAGGGACATCCCGTTCGAGGAAATCTCCACCGAAGGTCCTGACCCGTACGAAACGCTGGCTTCGATATTCGAGGAACACGTTGATCTGGAACGGCTCCTCTCCATCGTTCTCTGATGACCCGGCAGGGATCCTCACAGGGTACTAATCATGACTGTAGCAAGGGTAGGATTTAAACCTGGAATTGGCCAGCGATTCTGCATCAGCCAATGACGTTCAGCATACTCCTGAAACCTTCGCCTTTCCGGTCGGCGCATGTGACTGCATCGACCTGCTTCAGGTCAATCTCACGGCTGTCCTGTCGATGAAGGACACAGAACGCGAGGGCCGGAGATGGGTAATCTGTGCCCTTAATTTTGAAATAGCGGGAAAAAACACAAAAACGGCATTTTTCTACAGGTTCACGCACCGAGGGGAGACAGTCGACCGCTCCTCCCTCCACCTTCAGTATCCGGTATTCCTTGTCGGCCATGATAGTTATTCACCCATAAAGTCATGCAGGAGTGGAAAGTACCTGTGGTCTTTGCTTCGTCTATTTGCACTGAACGCAGGTGCTTGTTCCGGCCAGGTCACCAATGATTTTTTCGAGCTCCGCCACGGAATCCGGCCAGGATACTTCGAATTGTCGTTGTTTCTCCCCTATCTGGCGTCCGTGGGCCTCTTCCCGAGCCATCTGCTGCTGTGCCTCCTGCAACCTGGACTGGCATTCATCAAGTCTCCTTGAGAGAGGATCATTCTTCAGTTTCTCCTCTTTTTCAGCCCTTTTTGTCCTTGCATCTACATAGGCTTCTACCTTACCGGTTATACAGCGGACCATGGATCCTTCGTCCGTGAACAGCTCCCGTTCTTCACGATTTTTCAGCTGTATCTCCCCGGAACCGAGAACCTTCACCACAATACGGCCTGCAGCTCCTGCAAGATCCTCCACATCCCTGGATTCCGGCGGTTCAAGACCGTCAAGGGCAAGCATTGCGCCAGTTAGCACCTGCATGTCCTGGTCGTTTCCTGGCTTCCTTTCAATGATTTTCTGGGTCCTCCGCAAGACATGGAGGGCTGCCGCAGTCATAACCCGGTACTCTTGATACGCCTGGTTTTCGTTATCAATGGAGGATTTTACCTGTTCTTCGAGGTTTTTCAGGTCCTGGTAGGAGGGTTCGCCTGCGATACACTCCTTTTCTGCCTGGAGATCCGCGACCTGTTTTATCAGATCCCCTAGTTTCTGCTGATGGTCCTCGCGCAGGGAGTCAAGGTGCTCGTGATGCCCCTGGCGACGCTGTATCTGTCGTGATATCTCCTCTGCCCGTTCAATCTTCCCGATGACATCCCGGTGCCCGGCGAGCAGCCTCGTGAGTTCATTCACCTCTCTCCCCATTTCTGCTACACGGTCCCTGATGATCTTCATCTGTTCAGGAAAGAGGAGGTGGATATACTTGCCCGGCCCTTTCAGCGCTGATACGCACCCCTTGAGCGATTCAGTGACCATTTTATAGAACATCTCGGGATCATCAGGAAACTCGGTAACAATCTGAGAAGCTATTGCTTTCCTGAACTGGGGATATGATTTTTCGATCACTGAACGGACTTTCGGGGAAGCTTCTGCCCCGGGATCAGGGGCCGGAAGAGCCCCGACCAAACCGCCAAGTGTCCGTTCGTTTTCCAGAAAAGAGGCACGGAACCGGTCCATGTTGGTAGTCAGTTCCAGACCTGCCTGCTCCCTTCTGCCAGCAAGCCATTCAGGTACCTCCTCGAGGGTGAGGGTCAGGGCCCCCCGTGCAGGGGTATCCTCCTGTTTTTTACCTAACAGTCCACGGATTGCTTTAAAAACCATGATGGTTCCTCTCCCTTTCTGTTTGTATTCCATAATCTGATGGGTCGCAGTCACTCCTGGCAATCTGCCTCAGCCGGCCGACACCGTCGATCTCCTGGATGACCTCCACTACCGCTCGCGGGACAAGTTCCTTCCAATCCTCTTCTTCAAGCATCCTTCTCCGGATTTCTGTCCCTGAAAGGATCTGGCGCTCATAGAGGGCAGGTGTCTCGACATCTATTGTTGCCTCGCTGAACAGGCGCATCACGAGAGGATTTCCAGAATATACCCGGTCGAAAGGAGGGGACATCGACCGGACATGAGCGACCCAGAGAGCATTTCTCATGATGTCCTCTATGGGAATGACATATATCGGCGTACCAAGGGACTCAAGCGCCCGGGTTATCATGAGGACACGTTCTCCGGCGGAGAAGGGATTGTCAGGTTCATGTGAAAGCTGTGCGCTCCCCACACCGATGACTATCTCGTCACATTGCGTGGCAATCCATGAAAGGACTGCCTGATGACCGTTATGATACGGCTGAAAACGGCCGATATAGAGTGCCCGGGTCATCCGGATACCGCCATGTTTGCGATGCGTGCTGCGAGCGCACCTGCAGTGAAACCTGCATCGATGTTAACAACGGCGACCACGGAACAGGACTGGAGCATACTTGCAAGCGCAGCTTCTCCCATGCCCATGTACCCATAGCCGGTACTCACCGGAACTCCGATAACTGGCCGATCCACCAGCCCTGCTACGATAGCAGGGAGTGTCCCCTCCCTGCCGGCTG
>CAZGXZ010000021.1:0-9744 GCA_964530035.1 uncultured Methanoregulaceae archaeon | reverse complement strand
AGAGCAGGGAACAGGCGATGAATTCCTGCGGCGCCTACATCATATGCGGTGAGGACCCGGCAACCCATCTCTTCAGCAACAATCCTGGCCTCTTCAGCTACCCTGATATCAGAAGTACCTGCTGTGATGATCCCAATGACCCCACCCGTAGTGACCTGTCTGAACTGCTTACCGGTCAGAGTCATCGCCCTCGCGTCCTTGTTCCATACAACTGCAAAGCCTTCGATGGTCGCTATTCCCTCAAGTGCTGCCTTTGCTTCCGCTGAAACCCTCGTGATCAGAACCCTTCCAGACCGATTAACACAAGCCCGGGCGATCTCTGCAAGGTGTTCCACGTCCTTTCCTTCGCCAAGCACGACCTCTGGTATACCGCATCTGATACTCCGCCCTGCATCAATCCTGGCAATGGTGCCAACCTCCTCAATCCTCAATCCTTCTATCTCCCGGACAGCTTCCTCGACTGGGATGTCTCCCTGAGCAAATGCCGACAGGATCTCGCGGACCGGACGGAACGTGGACATGGGTAATAAGTAAGATATGAATGCGGGGATAATAAGTACGACTGCTATCAATGAGTTATCTCATCGCTGTGGCGGCATTCGGATGTTTAGCGGTCTTTTTCCTATGGGGGAGGGATATCCGCATAGCGGTGAGGACAGGAAACGCGGCATACCTGTCGGCAGCGCGGATGGGCGTACTGTACAGTATCATCGTAATGACTGGGTTCTTTATCACGGCAAACGGGATACTGGAGATCCTTGGCCTTGGGATAATCCTTCTTGCGCTCTATCTTCAGGGCAGGACTCCCAGAAAGGTCGACTGGGGAAATGCCCACTGGACCGACCGTGCCCTTGGGAGGGCCCCCTTGCCTAAAAACAATGAAAAGGAGAAAAAACAGTGATCCAACGGCCACGAGGAACCCGGGACTTTCTCCCGGACGAGATGGAAGCACGTCGTGCGGTGGAGGGAGACATGCGCACGAAAGCCAGGCAATACGGGTATCGGGAGGTATGCACCCCTGAGTTCGAGGAACTTGAACTCTTCACCCTGCGGTCTGGAGAGGGCATCATCAATGAGATGTACGCCTTCCAGGACAAAGGAGGGCGTTGGATCTCCTTACGACCCGAGATGACGGCTGCCGTCCTCCGCCTCTATGTCAACGAGGCACGGGTATGGCCAAAGCCAATCAGGTGGTTCTACTTTGGGGACTGTTTCAGGTATGAACGTCCACAAAAAGGCAGATACAGACAGTTCTGGCAATTTGGTGCGGAGCTTATCGGGGCTGATACCGCTGCTGCCGATGCCGAGGTCATCCTCCTTGCACATGACCTTTTGTCCTCAACGGGCATACGGTTTGACCTCCAGGTAGGCCATCTTGCCCTCATGCGCAATATTCTTGCTCCTCTTCCTGACGAATCCCGCAAACGGGTAAGGACACTCCTTGACAAGCGGGACATGGAGGGACTGGGCCGGTTCCTTTCTGAAGGTGATTATGGGGAAATTGAAGACAAGCTAACCGCACTCTCCGAGGCGCACACACTGAGTGATATCTTTGCCGTCACCGGGGATATGCCTGAAAACGAACGCCTTGTTGAGCTCTGCTCGCTTCTCGACGCGGCCGGTATCGATTACACCCTGAACCCGGCAATATCAAGGGGGCTTGACTACTATACAGGGGTCGTTTTTGAGGCTTTTGCTGAAGGTCTGGGCGCAGAGAACCAGATTCTGGGCGGAGGGTCGTACCGGCTCGCCCACCTGTTCGGAGGTGATGATGCCCCCTCGTGCGGGTTTGCTATCGGTTTTGACCGGGTCATGGTCGCTCTCGGAGACCGTCAACCATCATCCCCCAGGAGGGTGGTCGTTGCATCCACTCCCGCAGGACGATTGTTCGCAACTGAAGTCGCACGTCTGCTCCGCAGGGCAGGCGTTGTCACTGAGATGGACGTGACCGGCAGGAGTCTTTCAGCCCAACTGGCTCATGCTTCAAAAACAGCGGCATTTGCGGTGATTATAGGACAGGAAGAGGCTCAAAAGAGGAGTATTACAATCAAGGACCTCTCCCGCGGGACTCAGCAGACCCTGTCGCTCGATGAGGCGGTCCGGGAGATATTCAGTGGCACTCGCTGAAGAACTTGCAAAGAAACAGAGAAGTATCAGCGTTGCTGAGTTTTTCGAAAAGAATAAGCACCTCCTGGGCTTTGATTCACCTACCAGGGGCGTAATAACAACGATCAAGGAGGCGGTTGACAACTCACTCGATGCATGTGAAGAAGCGGCCATCCTTCCCGATATTTACATCAGCATCCGGAAGACAGATGCTGACACACTCAAGGTCGCTATCGAGGACAACGGCCCGGGCATTACTCCGGAACAAGTCCCTTTTGTCTTTGGAAAACTGCTCTACGGGTCAAGGTTCCACCAGATCAAACAGACCAGGGGACAGCAGGGGATAGGTATCTCAGCTGCGGTCCTGTACGGACAGCTCACTGTCGGTCATCCCTCCATGATCATTTCACGGATCGGGGCATCATTCCCTGCCTACCGTTTCCTGGTACAGGTGAAAACGGAGTCTAATGAACCTGAAATCCTTGAACGCGAGGAGATAACATGGGACAGGCTCCATGGGACACGGGTCGAGATAGAATTTCGAGGGACACTCGCTGCCAAAAAAAGGCTGGTCGATTATCTCCGGTACACCTCGGTTGTCAATCCCCATGCAAGGCTCCTCGTCGATATCGAGGAGGAGCGCCTTACCTTTGAACGGGTGAGCGATGACCCGATCCAAAGCCCGGTAGCAATAAAGCCGCATCCACATGGGATCGAGATCGGGCAACTCCGCCGGATGACATCTTCATCAGATGAGTCCTGTGAACTGTTCCTCATCAACAATTTCTCGCGCGTCGGAAAAAAAACAGCCCGCGAGATTTGCCATAGTGCTGGAATAGACACAGAAAAGCAGGTTTCAGTCCTTTCCCCGGGCGATCTGAAAAGCCTCATCACTGCAATGCAGACGGTGAGCATTCCTGCTCCGCCTGCATCCCAGTGCCTCTCTCCCATCGGAGAGGACCTGATCAGGAAAGGACTTGAAAAAGAGATGCAGCTCGATTTCATTGCAGCCCGTACCCGCCCTGCAGGAGTATATTCAGGCCATCCCTTCCTTGTTGAGGCGGCTTTTGCATACGGCGGCAGGCTTGACCCCGAAGGACCAGCACAGGTGGTCAGGTTCGCCAACCGGGTCCCGCTGATATACCAGCCAGGAGCCTGCGCCATTACCTCATGTGTGACATCGGTGAACTGGAAATCCTATGGCCTCTCCCAGCAGGGACTTCCTATCGGTCCGATCCTGATCCTCGTCCACGTCGCATCAACCAATGTACCGTTTACCAGCGAAAGCAAGGATGCAATCGCATCGATACCGGAGATAGAGCGGGATATTGTCCTCGCCCTCCAGGAGCTTGGCAGGGATGTTAAAACCTTTCTTTCAAGGCGTGACAGGAACCGGCTTATTGAAGACCGTGCAAGGGCAGTGTGCGCTGTTATTCCGGATATTGCAGAGAAAGTAGCGGAGATTGTGGAACTTCCCGTCCCTGACACCTCGCCGATTGAAGGACGCATCATGAAAAAATGTATCGTAAAAAAATCTGGCAGGAATGGAAAGGTCATACTGGAGGTCAGTAACCACTCGAACGACAAGGGCGTCATAACGGTCTACCTGACCTCGCCAGACCGCGCAGATGATGCGATTCCCAAGCCGGATTTCGTTGAAGAGTTTTCCGGGGAGTTTACGAA
This sequence comes from uncultured Methanoregulaceae archaeon, assembly GCA_964530035.1. GTDB lineage: Archaea > Halobacteriota > Methanomicrobia > Methanomicrobiales > Methanospirillaceae > KLAP105. Next base: position 5,955 of record CAZGXZ010000021.1, on the reverse strand, counting down.
GGTCTGGCAGGTGCCAATTACACCTGGTTCACGGTTCACTGTTACCTTCTCGGGAAATGCCGGGGGATCACTGGATGTCAGGGGGATTGATGAAAGAAAAAAGGTGGTGATTGACCTCGATGTCTGAAACAGACCTCGAACAAAGGGCATCGAAACGGTTATATGACATAGCAAAGCGGTGGTATGACCAGATCAGTGCAGGTGACGTCCCTTCAATCACACTTCCTACCCGGACAAAACAGAACATCGTCCTTGACAGCGAGCATGAAGTATGGAAGTACGGCGAGCGAGAAAGCCTGAGGGCTGCCGGGACTGAGAAGAGTGCCCTGCACCTTCTAAAAATGGCCTACGTGATATGGTTCATCAAGAAGCAGATACAGGAAAACCGTTCATCGACCCTGAGAGAGTTGTATTATATCTCGGAGGGCTGGAAGAAGGGCAAGTTCTCAGCCCAGGACGAGAGCAATTTTCTTATCGAAGACCTTGAGATCCTGACAGATATCCAGAGGGAGGCGTTTCACCTCCGTCCGGAAGAAGATGGTGCCACAATATTCGGCGATATCACCCTTCGTGAGTCGACGCGGAGGTGGCTCCGCACCATGAACTGCAGGGATGATGTCGGGGAGGCGGGATACCAGATACCCACGAATGTGGAGAAGGTCGACCTGGTCTCAACAGGCGCACGGTTTGTTGTCGCCATCGAAACCGGAGGTATGTACGCCCGTCTGATTGAAAACGGATTCGATGAGGATTACAATGCCGTCCTCATCCACCTTAAGGGCCAGCCTGCACGTTCAACCAGGAGGATCCTGAACCGGATCCATGAAACATTCGGCCTGCCGGTAACCGTCTTCACCGACGGGGACCCGTGGTCATACCGGATTTATGCCTCTGTGGCCTATGGCGCCATTAAAAGCGCCCATATCTCCGAGCTCCTTGCAACCCCACAAGCCAGGTTTATCGGGGTCCAGCCGAGTGACATCCGCGACTACAACCTTCCTTCGGACCACCTGAATGAAAAAGACATTGCGGCATTGAGATCGGAACTCTCCGACCCTCGTTTCGCAGGTGATTACTGGCGTGACCAGATTAACCTCCAGCTCACGATGAACCTTAAGTCCGAACAACAGGCCTTTGCGGCCCGGGGCCTCGATTTCGTCACCAAGGAATACCTGCCTGCACGACTTACCGACCTCGGCATCCTCCGCTGACGATGAACCTATTCAGCAATTTCTGACCTTCCGTGGTAACTGGAAAGAATCATGGCAGTAATCACAAGCCCGACCAGGTTCATGGCGGTATTGATGGGACTTTCCCCGGTGCGCCGGCAAAGTCTCATCTCCTTTGGCTCGTCGGTGATCGTGACCCTGTCCGGGTACATCGCGACGGTCATATTTGCCCATACCATCGGACCAGGGCCGCTTGGTGCGTATTTTCTGTTTATCACATGGGCAGGCCTTCTTACTACCCTGTCCGACGCCGGGATATCCGGCGCATGTGCTAAACGGATCAGTGAGGGGAAGGATCCGGGGTCATGGTTTGGAGCATATCTGGTCCTAAAGCTGGTCTTACTGGGTATTTTTCTCCTGTTCCTCACATTCTTACAACCCCTTTTCATAGATGTCTCTGCAGCGGGCCTCTTCATCCCGCTCCTTGCAGCAGTTGCTGTAGTCGGGGCATCCGGAATTGTTTCAACCGCGGTATACGGGCATGGTTCGGTAGGGGTTGCTCAAACGGCCGACCTGGCCAACACCCTCCTGCGGCTCCTGGTCCAGGTGGTCGCCGTCCTGCTCGGCTACTCGGTCGCAGGCCTTATAGGCGGCTTTTTTGCAGGAATTGCAGCCGGTGTCGCGGTCAACATGAGGTTCCTTCCAGTAAGACCGTCACGGTTCGGCAGGGAACACATCGAAGGTCTAGCAAGGTACGCGTCCTGGGCCTTTCTTGGAGGACTTGTCGGTATTGCCTCCGGGCAGCTTGATACGGCTCTTGTCGGTTATTTCCTCACTGTTGAAAGCGTGGGGTTCTACAGGACGGCCCTCCAGTTTTCCTCAATGGTACTGTTCGCCTGCATAGCGGTAAGAACCGTCCTGTTTCCCAGGATAAGCCAGTATTTCGCCCTGAAGGAAACAAAGGCCATTACAACACTGCTTGGCCGGTCTTTTACCTACTCATTTCTCCTTGCCCTTCCCGCATGTGCCGGGGGACTTGTCCTGGGAGGAAGTATCGTCTACTTTCTGTACGGTGAGGCATTTTTGCCGGCTGTACCAGCCCTTTCCGTGCTCCTCGTGGCCCAGCTGGCATCAGTGCTGCCATCAATCCTTCTCATCGCCCTCTCTGCCGTTGATCGTCCAAAGGAGGCTTTCTATGCCGGGGCTGCCGGTGCCATTGCCACGGCAGGGGTCTGTTGGTTTGCCATCCCAATTTCAGGAATCCAGGGTGCCGCTATCGGGGTCCTTGCAGGGGGAGTTGTCTCCGGCGTCCTGGGTGCGCTGTGGTTGACGCAGGTAATCCCGGTCACACTTGAAAGGAGACCTTTCATGGTCATGGCAGGGGCTTCGTTCATCATGGCTGGCGCGCTCCTTGTCCTCATGCAAATATTTCCTGTTTCATCTGTTTTCATCCTCTTTTTGTATGTTATCGCAGGGACGGTGCTATACGGAGGCTGTGTCATGTTCGCCGAGGCCGGGATCAGGGAGGAGTTGTTCGGGATTGCACGCCATTTCGGCATTCCAGTCCCGGACGAACTAATGACAAAGGGATGATCCTCCCTTACAGGGGAAAGGAACGGACAGGACTTGGCCCTTCTTTCAGGAAGATGCTTATCACGGTACCACGTGGGCCAGCTCCTGATATCCTTTCACGTATCCGGATCATACCGCCCATACGTTCGACAAGGGCACGGGAGAGGGGAAGACCGCGGAGAAGACCATGGACATCCGACATTGAACGGGGTGAAAGCAGCTCCTCCACTAGTTCACGGGGGATCCCGGGGCCGGTATCGGTAATCCGGATCTCTACAAGGTTCCTGGTTTCAAGAACCTCGATAATGATCCTGGCACTCGGACCGGCATAGCGCGCGGCGTTTGCAAGGATAAACCAGATGACGTCTGAAAGCGAATCGTCACCGATAACTGCAGCACGCGATTCTTTATAGCGGATCGAAAGATCGGGAAAATTTGCCACCTCTGCCCTGATGATCCTGTCAACCGGGATGGAACGGAAACCTGACGGACGGGAGGCAATTTTTTCTGATGCTGAAAATGCCCTGGCCACATCAACACAACGACGTATATGATCGATAATCTGCCTGAAATGACCTGACATTTCAGGTGCGATACGGGGGTACGCCCGTGCCGTATCACGCAGGGCTTCGGATATCCAGGCACTGAGGTCGAGCGATACGAGATCATGACAACGAATGGCCTTTGATTCAACCTCGCGCTCATGGGTGAGGTCACTTAATGTGCATACGAGGGTGTCCCTGCCTGTAGACGTACAGACCACCCTGAACACTCGTTCCTCACCCGGTCCCCCGAATGTGCAGATGGCTTCCTCCCGTGGTGATCCCCGTGCAACACGTTCGAGCAGGTCTGTAAATGAACTGCGTGAACCCGGGGCGATCAGATCAATCACTTGCGTTCCTTTCAGTTCCTCCCTCCTCATGAGCACCGGTGTCAGAACCCCACCCGAGTAATCGGTTATCCGACCTTCCAGGGATAACAGGAGGACAATACCGGGGTGGGTCTCGAGGATGGCATTATAAAGGGAGGCATCATGAAATCTATCGTCCATTACGAGGTCAGGCTCCTGTTCCCGGCCGATCGTATCAGGAACCGGGGCCAGGACCATGTCAGCTATCGTCATTGGCCCAGGGATTTTTTCCACAGGGCATTCCGCGATGATCGCCAGTACTTCATCGCCTCCCGGGAGCTTTACCGGTACAAGGCTTATACCCCGGCCTTGACCTGCTCCTGTGGAGGGTACATTGAGAGCCTCATCCCCGGATGATGGCTGGGGGAATAATAGGGATTTTTTCATTGTCCCGGCCGAACGAAGGGCATCCATCCATGAGCCGGGGAGGGTCCGGAGATGTGCCCCGAATCCCTTTCCGGTTACATATTTCCAGAAATCAGGGTGGGAGGCAATCAGCATGCCTGATGAGTCATACAGTGCTTTCGGAACGACTGACATCCCTGTGATGTCCTGCAGGACCTGAACCAGTGCAGATCCGGTTGATGTGAATGAGCCTGGGGAACTGTATGAAATGACCGCAACGATGGTGCCTGACGAATTTTTCAAGGCAGTCATCTCAAGGCCCAGCATGCTCCCTCTCCGGTCATCGCGTGGTGCCGGACTCTGACCGGTCTGGCATGCTTGAACAAACCTCTTCTTCACATCAGCAGCGTCTTTCCCGGACAGTATCTCCCAGGAGGTTTTTCCGATGATTTCATCCGTCTTCCTCCCGATGAGACCACAGAATGCAGGATTAACAAGTATAAAGCGGCCATCCGCTCCCTGAAGGCTGAGAGGTACCGGGAGATACGAGAATATTGCCGTAAGAGAGCGTTCACGCTTTTTCAAACGGCTGATTTCCTCGTCGTACATCACACCCCCGGCTGCAGCTTCCCGGGGTAGGAGCGCAGAACGTTCCGTTTCCACTGATTTCCCCTGCTTTTCAACAGGCCCGCCACGATGCTCGGCTGGGGACTGGTTCACCGTTCTTCACCTCCCGGGTGTTTGAGGAAACTGCCTGTTCCCTGCAGGGCAGGGGGTTCGCCAGACAGGGCATACCGCGGTCATATAAAAAACCGGAACGAGATCCATGCGACGAGAAGCATCATAGTGGCGTATTTGAGCCCGGCGATTGCCCTGCCCTCTCCCATCTGACCTGCTGTAAGCCCTGAAAAGAAACCCTGGATCATTGCCGCATGAGAAAAAAGGCGGGTATACATGAACAGGTCTATCTGTGCCCCGAACTTGGCACCCGAGGAACCGGTCGCGGCTGCCGAGGCACCGACATTGGCCATTGTTGTCAGGAATGACGAAACAAGTATGAAAATGACGAAAAGGAAAACAAAGAACGAGGCAAGGACGATAATGACATAGATAAGCATATTGTTCTTGCGTTCCGTTTTAAGAATGACGAACTCATACGTATCATTCGCGGCAGCACGGAGTACTTCGGCCACATCACCCCCGGCCTTGCTTGCCTTCGCAATAAGATCAACGCTTCTTTCGGCAAGCGGGCTGCCGAGACGGTACCCGAACTTGTAGATAGCATCGATGAACGGGATATTCCATGAGATCTCATCATCGAGTTTTTTGATATGCGGTGTCAGCGCACCGTATTCACTCTGGGATATAAGGTGAACGGCATTTGTCAGGGTCATCCCGCTATCGTTCATTCCTGCAAGGTCCCGGAAAAAGTTGGGCAGTGCTTTTTCTATGCTTGAGATACGTCGGGACTCCTGAAAGTCAAGAAATGCGAGGGGCCCACAAATAATGACAACGGCAATAACCACGAGGTCGTCTACAAGGGTTGTCTTGAAGAGGACACTCGGTCCGTATGTAAGAAAAAGTGATATGAGTCCTCCCAGAAGGATGAACACAGCAAGGGGGACTGTCACAATAAGGATATTAATAGGTTTTTCAGTGAGTGTCCGGAACGGATGCTTCAGGATCCTGCCGAACCCGGTGCGGTTGCGGTGGGCGGCATCAATCCGTTCGAATATCTTTTGTTCCTCCTGGACACCCTGCGCCGGTGCCTCCGGAGTTTTTTTTGAAAACCAGCTCCGTTTCTCAGGCTTGCCTGCCGGAACGGACGGTGTGTTCGCCGCCGGCTGGGACGTCTTCCCGTTGCCGGAGATATTCCCGACAACCGGTTCCTCAGCGTTTTCCGTCTCATTCCGCTTTTTCCTGTCTTTACCTCCGCCAATACCTGAAAAGGGATTCCTT
>CAZGXZ010000020.1:14907-21447 GCA_964530035.1 uncultured Methanoregulaceae archaeon | reverse complement strand
ATCAGTAATCGCTTTTATAGGCTAAGGATCTTTCGGTGAACTGCGTAAGTCCTATATTTATTTCCTGCCAGGATCCCGGGTGGTTCGATCTACGATACTGTCCTGACAGTGAAGTCCTGAAAACAAGGAATCCGTTTTTCTTTTCAGGAACACTCCGGGAGATCCAGAAAAAAGCAATCAGGACTCGTCATTCGGGGACTTGTTTCTCATTATGGCCATTCCAATTGTTCAGACCCGGGAAAAATACAGGGTTCAACCTGGGATGAAGCGGAAGACTTAAATTTTTCAATCTGAACCAGAATATATGGCTCAAGGTGACAGGCCTCTCGGCGTAACGATTATCGGGATACTTTTCATCATCGGGGGTATTATCGCCCTTATAGGGGGAGGTATAGGCGGACTCGCGATGAGTGTGCTGGGACTCGGTATTGTTGGTCTTATTATTGGGGGTATCCTGGCAATCATCGGGATTGTTTATATAATCCTCGGTATCGGGTGCTTCAAGGGATGGGGCTGGGTATGGACACTCGCCGTTATCTTTGCGATTCTTGGTATCATAATGCAGATAGCCTCTCTCGCAATGACCGGCACCGCAGGCATCGTCTCGGTAATCATTGGGATCCTGATAAATGCCGTAATCCTGTGGTACTTGTTCCAGGCGAATGTTAAGCAGTGGTTTGGAAAGGCATAACCCCTCTTTTCTATTACATCTCTTCAGCAGTCCGGGTATTGGGAAAGCAGAAAGGTCCCTTGTCAAACGGTTTATTTATTGTGAGGCCTCTGCATTATTTTCCATCAGGATCACCCGGGCGGGTGAGCCATCGCAGCCACTTATAGGAAGTGGTAAAGCAACGAGCTGGTAGCGCCCCGGGCTGACCCTGCTCAGGTCGAGCAGCTCGATGATAAGACACCCGTTGCCGAGGAGTCTCCTATGAACATACCCATCACATGCAATCGCTTCTATCGACGGGCTGTCGATCCCTACACACAGATATCCCCGTGATACCAGCAGGTCGGCCGCACCCGGTTCCAGGCAAGGAAAGGTTTGGTTATATTCGTTTACCCATGAAAACCGTGTCTTGATGAGGATTCTCCTGGGTCCTTCAAGTTCCATTCTTGCCTGAAGGAGTTGTGCGGTGATACGATCCGGGGCACTGGTGAGGTCGATTACCTGCACCGGTCCGACGAGCGAATCAAGCGGGACCTCATCGATCGTCTGGCCCACCTTTAAATAGTGGACCGGGGCATCGACATGGGTCCCGGCATGACTGCAGATATGGATATCCGATACAAGATAATTCCCCCGATCTTCCGTGGTACATGAAGGAACGAACAGACCCGGGACATCGGGTATCCGCTCAAAGAGCTTCCTGGTGATATCGTATATCCTGTTGATGGTGGTCACCCCGGCTCCCCCACGGAGTGGTAATTCACGGGTGTTCTGAGTATAAAAGACCCCTCATAAAATAAGAAGTGATGTTTGTATCTGCTCCGTACCCATTAAACAAGGGGCTTGGGATGAGGGATATGATACCGTCCTCATAGGTCCGGAGTGCAGACCCCTTTGTTTGGAGGGTAAAAAGGTAAAAAACGAAACGAGCTCGTCGGGTGCGGGTAAAAATCAAATGGTGAATCTGCCCATCTCATGGGCAAGCTGTTCGGCTATTCCGTTCAGGTTAGCGACGACTCGGGCAATCTGGTCGATTGAGGCAGAGGTTTCCTCGCTGGCTGCAGCGGCATTCTGGGCCTCCTGGGCACTTCCCTGGACAAGCCCACCCACTTCATGGACACTCGAGGTAATTTCCTCAACGGCAGCCGCCTGTTCCTCAGTAGAACCGGCAACTTCCTCGGCATTTTTTGAAATTGTATCGATTGATGCTGCAATTTTATTGAATGCAGCGAGCATCTCGGCAAGAGCGCTGCTTCCCTCCCTGACTGTGACCTGTGCCTGGCCTGCAGCTTCTGCAGCCCGTGTTGACTGTTTCTGTAGGTTACCTATGAGTTCTGCGATATTTCCTGCGGAGCTCCGTGACTCCTGGGCAAGGGCCTTTACTTCCGTGGCAACAACCGCAAATCCTCTCCCCGCTTCTCCTGCCCGTGCAGCCTCTATTGCGGCATTAAGCGCCAGGAGGTTCGTCTGGTTTGCAAGGTCGGTTATGACCTGGATAATCTTGCCAATCTGGGCCATCTGGGCGTTGATTTCCTTTATTACCGTATCTACATCAGATGCGTTCTTTGTAATACCTGCCATCCCCCTTTCTGCTTTTTCGGCGAGTTCAGTTCCGGTTGCAGTCAGGGTTCTGGCGTCTACGGCACGCTGTGAGACCTGTTCCGCCTTCGTGGCAACGTCGGAAACTGTTGCTGCAAGGTCTTCCATAGCCCGCAGAACCTGTCTGATCCCCTGGTTTCCCTTTTCAGCATTCGTGGATACGTTTTCAGCATTCCTTGCCACCTCGGCCGCACCTGCTGCGATCTCCTCGATACTGGCATTGGCCTCTTCCGTGTTGGCAGAGATATCCATGACCCGTGCATTGACAATACTGAACGGCCCGGTTACCACATCGAGGAGGTTATTGATACCCCGTGCAATTTCCCGGACATCACCCTCGTATTCTGCCTCTCGGGTCCTTGCCCTCAAATTTCCGCCCTTTGCTTCTTCTGAAACGGTAATAATATCTTCTATGGCCTTTTTCTGCGCAGTCAGGTCATTATAGACTGATAGGACATAGGTGACCTTGCCGGATTCATCAAGGAACGGGATGTTATGGCGCTCAATGGTTTTAATCCCAGCCGGAAATTCTATGACTGCAGTGCCGTAGCTCCCTTTTCCGGATTTGATGGTATCGACCACTGTCTGACCTGTCTGGCTCCTGTATTTCAGGTCCCTGACCGAAATCCCTTTTGATTGATCCCGTGTCCAGCCCGAAAGCGTGAGCATGGCCCGGTTTGTCATCACCAGTTTCAAATCAGTATCCCACAGGATAATCGGGTACGGGTTCTCCTGGACAATGGCATCAGCCCGTTCCTTCATGGTCTTTGCCATCTCCATGTTTTTCCGGAGCTCTGTGATGTCCGAGTAGACTGAAATGATTTGATACAGGTCTCCTCTGTCATCAAGGATAGGTATGGTGTGACGGATCCAAACAACGATGCCCTTGGGAAACCTCAGGGTTGCTTCCCCGGTTACGGCACGCTTGTCCCTGATCGACTCGGCAATGCCTTCGCCACTCGTGGAAATATAATCAAAGTCCTTTGTGGTGGCGCCTATGGTTTTATCCCTGCTCCAGCCTGAAGCGTTAAGAAAGGCAGCATTTGTATCGATAACCCTGCCCTGCGTATCCCATATAAGCATAGGGTCGGGGTTCATCTGCATGAACAGCTGGAATTTCTTCTGGACTTGTCTCAGTTCAAGGAGTTCCTGATAGTCTTTCGAAGCCCTGTCCGTGTTGGTGTTCGTCTCCATGTTACTCACCATGCCTGATCTCACCGGTATACGGTGCATGATGATGCATTTCCCTTTGGATAAACGGTTGCATTGTTACAAGTGCCTGAAGTACGCCAAAATTGCAGGTGATTTAAAAAAAATCTCCCGAAAACTGGCATTTTAATTTTAAAGGTCAGCAGGGGCAGGCAATACCCGGTGCCTGGATACCTGGCAGGAACATGGAGGCCAGGATTCTGCAGTATTCCAGGATATCTCCGTTCGCGACTGATAACAGCAATACCTGTAAAAAGGTATGCCAGATTCCAAACTCATTACAATGGATCAGATGTTGTTGAGGAGGTGATCCGGATATCCCTGGAAATACCCGGAATACCCGACGAACACATCATGATCTGGGCATTTGGTACCATAAGTCCGGATTACCGCCCCGAACTGTTCGGAGAGGGCTTTGGCAGGAATGGTATAATCGCTTCAGCCAGTTTCGCCACATCCATTGACTGGACGATCACTTTCCCCGGGCCTGTCAAGGTAGTCAGGAAGAGACCCTCTCCACCGAAAAATACCGTTTTTACCCCCCCTGCAAGCGCTATGCTATACTGGACGGTTGATTCGAACCCCACAACAAGCCCGGTCTGGACCTTCATGACCTCCCCGGGCTGGAGTTGGATTTCCTGGATATCCCCGCAACAGTGGAAAAAGGCCGTCCCAGTACCTGATATCTTCTGAAGGACGAAACCTTCTCCGCCAAAAAGCCCTGCCCTGATTTTTTTGGTAAATGCAATATCCAGGTCAACGCCGGAAGTAGCGCACAGGTAACAGTCCTTCTGGGCAATAAAGTCTCCTGACCCGATAAATTCCTTGACAAAGATTTTCCCCGGGACATTTCCTGCGAATGAGACAAAACCGTCTCCTCCCTGCGGGCTGAAACGTGTCATGAAGAACGATTCGCCTGATACCATCCGTTTCAGGCCCTTGAGGATCCCCCCTGTCGCTTCCGTCGTGATGACCATGTTTCCACTCATGTTCACCATAGATCCGGCCTCAGCGAGGACAGTCTCCCCATTAGAGAGGTTAATTGTAACGATCTGCAGGTTGTCGCCGATTATCGTGTATTTCATGTATGATCAGGAGATCCTTTTACCACCACCCGGTATTAAAGGTCACATACGAAAGATTGTCTTTCCTGTTCCTGTATCACCCGGGTATCGTGTGGAGACCATTCCCTCCCTCTCACAACAGGTTCAGGTCTTTGTGAAAAAGGTATATCGCCGATATCCACCCCGTTTTTCCAGAATACAAACCCTGTGAACTCTTCTGTCAGGACGATGAACCGACAGCCGGCTCCAAAGAAGTATACCTCATGACCTTTTTACATTCTGTATGTACAGGTCAACCCTCCTTCTTTCCGGTGCTATACTTCTCATCACCACTTGTGCCTTTTTTAGTGGTTGCGTGGTCCAGGACATGCGGAACGATGATTCCAGAATTACACCCGTTCCCGTAGAGAATGCCTCAGATATCAAGCCTATCTCTTCTCCTAGTCAAGAAATAACATTGGATTCTCCAGATAACCAAGAATTCAACGACCTTGGGATCTCATTCACCTACCCGGCCCTCCTCACCCCGGTTTACACTCCAGATCGCAACTACAGCCTTGTTGATGGAAAAGTTTCTCTCCCTGAAGGACGATCCCGTTCGGTATCCTTCGTCGATCCTTCTACCCATCGAACCGTGGCGGGGATAGACTGGATATCCCTGACCATGACCGCTACGAACCGCAAGCACCTCGAGGACGTCCTGGACAACCAGGTGCTCTATCCAGGAATATCCAGGATTATTGAAGGAAAACAGGTCGCCGAACGGAAACAATCGAAGGAACCGGGAAGAGACGTCCTGTTCTACGAGGTATGGGAGTATGGGAACGATACAAAGAAACAGGGAATGCATTATTTTTACGTGAACATCACCAGTGGTCGCACGGCAATACTTCACCATGTGTTCGGTGTCGTATCCGATAGCGACCCTCACGACCTGTCACCGACAGAGTGGCAGAATCTAAGAAAGAGCCTTGAATTCACCGACCCGAAACACGGAGAGAGCAATAACCCTGGCTGAAAAACCGATCATTTCTTTTCAATCCCGTTTTTACCATTCTCAACGGGTTATGCCCGGGTAAAGATGGGGTTAAGGTTACCCTTCAAGGTGGATTTTAAGGAGGGCAGCAGCAATATCGAGCGAGGTGTTGTCCTCCCTCATCATCCGTTCCACTATTTCCTCATACTTGTCGAGGTTTCCGTTGTCTATTGCCTGTTTGATCCGGGTAGAAAGGTTTTTTAGCCGGGTTTCTGCGGCATCGGTTTCTTTTGGTACTGGGATGCGTGTAATGTTAATCCGTGCAGTCCTCTGGATCGCCCGAAGTTTATAGATCTCCTGGGGTCCTACGAACGTGATCGCACAACCGGTCCGGCCAGCCCGTGCAGTCCGTCCGATGCGGTGGACGTAGTACTCAATGTCCTGAGGCACATCGAAGTTGATGACAAGGTCGATCTCCTCGACATCGATCCCCCGCGCAGCGACGTCTGTAGCTATTAAAAGGTCAACTGAACCACCTCTGAACTTTTCCATAACCCTGTCACGCTGTATCTGTTTGAGATCGCCATGGAGACCGGCGACACTATACCCCCGGGCCTGCAGGCGTGATGTCAGCTCATCGACAGCTCGCTTGGTGTTACAGAAAACCAGTGCCAGTTTCGGGTCATAACTGTCCAGGACCCGACAGAGGATCTCGAGTTTGTCGCGTGAATGCAGTTCGATGTACTGCTGGTCGATCTGGGGGACCGTGAGTTCCCTGACATGGACCTGGACAAGCTCGGGATTGTTCTGGAAACGCTTGGAGATCTCAATGATCGGTCTTGGGAGCGTTGCAGAGAAAAGGACTGTCTGTCGGTTGGCCGGTGTCGCACGCAAGATGGTCTCGATGTCATCATAGAACCCCATGTCCAGCATCTGGTCGGCTTCATCGAGGACAACCATCCGGATGTTTGAAAGCGAAAGCGTCCGACGGTTCATATGGTCAAGGATCCTTCCGGGGGTGC
>CAZGXZ010000020.1:0-14897 GCA_964530035.1 uncultured Methanoregulaceae archaeon | reverse complement strand
ACCACGATCTGAGCCCCGGTCTTGAGGACCTTGAACTGCCTGCCGATTGGCTGCCCGCCATATATCGGGACAACCACAAGTCCTCTGATGTACTGAGCCAGGCGGGCTATTTCCTCGGCGGTCTGGATGGCAAGCTCCCTGGTCGGTGACAGGATGATGACCTGTGTACGCTTGTCCTTCGGATCGATGCCTTCAAGGGCCGGTATGCCAAAAGCCGCGGTTTTTCCCGTCCCGGTCTGTGCCTGGCCGGTCAGGTCCCTGCCCTGAAGGAGGAACGGAATCGAGCGCTGCTGTATTGGGGTTGGTTCTTCAAAGCCCATGTCCTCGATTGCCCTGAGAATTCCCGGTGAAATATTCAATTGTGAGAAGAGAAAAGAATCTTCCATTCCATATGGATATGTTCTCCAAGCACTTTATACGTGGGATCGGGGAAGGAATAAAAAACATGGCAGGGCATTCCCATAATAAAATGGCGATTGTGCCTTTTTTCCTTAAAGTAGGCCTGTGTTAATGATTTCAAGGTCTGTTCTTGCGATTTGGAACATATTTCAGACACCCACGTTCACGCGGATTTTTCAAAGGGGGTCCCCGGCATTTCCCTTGTTGGAAAAAAGTTGCGAATTCAGTGTATCTTTAATTTCAATAGAAATCCCCGTCATAATAGCCGCTAATGATCAATTTATATCCTGGAAGGAAAATCATAGATCATGTCCCCACCAGAAGAGTTGACGACTCCTGGGACCAGCCAGGCGAAGGCCCGACATCTGGAGGATGCCAGACACCATCCGTTCGTCCATCCCTATCCGCATCCTCCGCATCAACCTTTGCACAAGCCACGGTTACCACCCCGACATAGTCCACACTCCCATCCGCACGGTGACCAGCTGGGGCCCCATACCAACAAGCCCAGTCCTATCAGACCGGCGAAAAAACAACTGGTCACTACTGTATCAAGGAAATAACTCCTGTCTATCTCCTATCCCTCTCATTCTTTTCCCAGGTCCCGGCATTACCCCCTTCCATTCCTGGTTCACTTCATACATTCCCGGGATTCGAGAGGTGAATCAAGATGAAACCTGGAATCCTCTAACCTGACATACCTAGTCAGGCGGACAGATAATATCATGTGAACACCCATTGACGGGGCAGGACATTTATTTTGTAGGGAGATGGAGAGTTTTGGTGAAACAACGTAGTAAGACAGGTACTGCCGGTTTGTTCTTTTTCCTGGCGGGGTCGATCCTTCTCATGGGAATCATCACCGCGGAGATATTCTACCCTGCGGGCTACAGCACTTCGAACAGCGAGCTCAGTGACCTTGGGGCTACCAGGCCACCCAACAGTATAATTCACCAGCCCTCGGCACAAATTTTCAACCTGACGATGGCCCTGGGAGGTCTTTTTATACTGGCAGCTTCGCTCTTCCTCTTCAGGGCTGTTCATAACTGGCTCGTTTCCATTTTTCCTGCACTGCTCGGAGCCGGTATTCTTGGAGTCGGGATATTCCCTGGTAATATCGCGGTTTTTCACCCGTTGTTTGCAATGGTGACCTTTGTTTCCGGAGGACTCTCCGCCATGGTTACCTCCAGGATCACAGGAGGTGTCTTCAGGTACCTGCTCATCGCGCTCGGGGTTGTCACCCTGGCATTCCTGATGCTCTCTTCACTTTTCATACCCGTTTTCGGAGATGGCGGGACGGAGCGGTATATCGCATATCCTGTTATCATATGGGTGATTGGGTTTGGAGGCTACCTTGTCGGGTTGTCTGAAAAAGAGTCGATGTCCTAATACTCCCCGACGATTCATTCTCCCTGGTATAACATGGGGTACATGCTACCTGGAGATCTGGGGGAACTGTGGCCCCACACAGAAGAACAAGTCCTGATTTCAGTCAGGTATACACATGATAACCTGGGTCAGATCTGATGAGCGTCCTTTACCTGGATGCGAGGGGGGGGATTCGAACCCCTGAACTCCTTCGAGACTGGACCCTAAATCCAGCGCCTTTGACCTGGCTCGGCAACCCTCGCCGAAAAAATACTGAGATCCATTACTCCTTTAACCACATGAGTCTATAGGATTACTCCTCACTGGACCCTTATGCAGTTATGATGGGATCAGAAATCAGCACTTATTTTTCAGGAACCATTCTGTTCCAGGTGGTAGAAGGGCGGTCCTAGAAGATTGGAGTAATTCTGGGAGATGGCATCCGTTGAAGCCTGTTTGGCAATCCCTCTTGTACTTTGCTTCGTTATCCCCTGCCGGCTCCGGAAGCTGGAAAAGAGTGTCAGGCGGTACAAGCGGGTGTTTGAAACGGCACCCATCATCTGTTTAAGGAGCCGGGGCCTCGGGACCCGTACTATCGAGGCAGCGTCCGGTGTGCATGCCGTCGGTCCTGCGGTAAGGGCGAGCGGCATCACCGAGGGCCGCCGATTGGACCATCCTGCCCATGTAAAACTCGGTTTTCTGCCTCTTACACGGAACGGAGGTGGTAACTGTGGACGGGTCATGGTCCGCTTCCAGGAAGTCATGCCACAGTTCGGTATCATACCGCAGTGCCTTTCCTGGCTGCCATTTGGAAAGGTGCGTAGGGGGGGCATGTGCTCCGCCGCCCGGTCAGGCACTCAGGTGAAGAACCGAGAGGAGAGCTTTCGTATGAGATAACGACCGGTGATTCTGGGAGGGTTGATGAGATTGCAATCCAGACTCCCTGCATCATGAACGTCGTGGTATGTACGCACGACCTCCTGACGTGTGCAGAGTCGATCGCCGATGGGTACCTGATATTTGTCAGATGTGACCCAGGGATCACCTGTACCGGGCGGTGAATCCCGGGTCATTGTCAATATCTGCAGGACTGGTTCCTGACCGGGAAAATGATGAGACCCCGGGAAGGAAATATTGTTTTGTGGCAGGAGAAAACTCCTGCCTTTTAATGAATATTCGTTAGTATCCTGCCAGCTCGAGTGCCATGAACAGCCCTCCGACGGTGACGGTCAGGGGGATAATGATCACCCACGGGCTGATACCAAGGGCCTCTGGAAGCGTGTCATGTTCTGGAGCACCTTTTCCGAGAAAACTAGACACAATTTTAGGATAGGAAACAGCGTACGCCCATGTCCCTGCAAGAATGCCCACGATCCCGAACAGGGCGTCGAGTGAACCCTGCCCAAGTGCCGCCATCGAACCGCCCGGGCAATAACCAAGGACTGCGAACCCGACCCCGAAGATGAGGCCCCCCGTAATTATCCCGAACATCGGCCCGCGCCAGGTATGGAGCCTGACAAGTCCTGCAGCCCGCATTGCGTGAATACCGATGGTTCCAACGACTATGGCTGTGAGCATGAGTTTCAGGACCGTGAAGTCGACGAGGAGGAACTGTCCCATGATGATGTCGTACCGGGACACTCCGCCCTTTTGCAGTAAAAATCCGAATGCGATCCCGATACAGAGCCCAATAACCAGCTGGACCTGTCTGTTCCCGTATAGTGAGGGAAATTTTCCACTTTCCGTCATGGCACGACCCCGTAGAGGACCATCGCAGTGGCGATACCCGCTGTGAAGAAACACACCACCGCACTCCAGCTCGTTATCTGCAACTGGAGCGTTCCTGATATTCCATTTCCGCTCGTGCACCCCCCTGCCATCCGGGCACCAAACCCGAGCAACAGTCCCCCCAGTACAGCTGTCAGGATCCGTAACGAGGCACTGTTGCCAAATGCTGTCGCAAACATGTCGGGGACGAGTTCGGGCATGAATGTCCCGGAGAGCCATGCGGACAGGAACCCCCCGACAAGGATCCCAAGGACAACCATCCATTGCCAGTCTATCCCGGGCGGCACGATCTTCCAGTACGGGCGTTTGAGGGATTCACCCCCCGTACACTTCCCTTCAATCATGCCGGCAGTCTTTGCAAAAGCAGTGCAGACACCGAGTGGCTTGTCCGAAAGGAGGAATGCGACCCAGCTAAGAGCTCCGATCCCTGCTCCTGCAAGGTACGGAGACCATTCAGGCATGGTGAGTAGGTCCATGACGATCACCAGGGATCTGTCGTCGCCGGGAAACAAAAATGGTATTGAGAAACTGGTCATACGCTTGGGCAAGGGAAATGTGGTTTTTCCCGACCTGTACGATCACTGGAGGACATTAGGCTCTCATGATGTGATATGCACGATGAAGTACTGATGCTTGGCGATGAATTACCCTGTATAACTGAGGATTTGAAGTAGCCCGTGTGATGCGGGCATGCCAATGATCATAAAACCCTGCCCTATTGCAATAAAGGCTATTTGATATCTCCGGTAAATGGGCAGACAACTGAAGGGCAGGGGTGGATGGCCGTCGGAACAGGGCCTACGAACATGGGTGCACGACATGCCCGCTGGGTGGGACGCTTCGTATCATATGACTCAGACGTGGCCTGGAGGTGTTTGAAAGGTCGACTATCAGCTCCAACCACATGAGTGGGGAGCCCTTTTCCGGATCCTTCGTGGACGAATCTCTCCTTGAATCCGTTCTCTGGGAGGATGGCTGTAAAGAGAGGCCTGATTATATTGTTCAGGGGTGCTGTGTGAAGTTCCGCACTGTAGAACGGTAACAGACCGTAGGAATCAAAGATCTGCGTCCGGTCAGATAATGAATATCAATGACCTGAGCGTTGTCCCTCCCCCGGTTGGGTTGGCCCCTGCTCTGTTATCATCCTCCTTCATGGAAGCCGCATGAATGCAGACATACCCTGTTTAAAGATTCGACCGGCAACTAGTAGTATGAACTGCCTCAGCCCCGTAATTCCGTGGTGGCCCCGGACAAGTCATTATGATATGGAGTGAAAAAGTACGGACCCGGTTCTCACTGCTGCACTGGTTGTCTCCACTCTGACAGGTTTGATGGCCTCGGTCTTGGGAGTCGGCGGTGGATTTGTAAATGTACCCACCCTTTCAATCCTGTTTTCACTTGATGCAGCAACGGCCATAGGGACGAGCCTTGCCGTGATCTTTATCACGGCCTGTTCAGGAACCATCGGCTATGCCCGGCAAAAAAGAATTTTTTTCCGTTCAGCCATTCTCCTTGCAATTCCTGCCCTGACCGGGGCGGCATTGGGTTCCGGAGCAACCGCATATGTGCCCCAGGCCGCACTTTTCATGATTTTCGGCTGCATTCTCCTCCTTATCGGGCTTCGCCTCATTTTTCCCTGGATCCCCTTCATTCATCACATCCCTGCAGGACCATCATACCCGGAACAGTGTCATGACTGTTTTGGGCAGTGCATTACAATGCAAACCTATCCGGCCCACCTTGTTGTATGGGGTTTTACGAGCGGAGTCCTGGGTGGAATGACCGGTATGGGCGGGGGTATCATCATCGTTCCCGCCCTTCTCGCTTCCGGAATGCCCATCCACTTTGCCGTGGCAACATCTACCCTGGTCATCGCGGTTTCTTCAGGTTCGGCAGCCGTGGTTCACGCAGGACTCGGGCACATCTCCCCCTTCCTTGCAGCGGTTTATGCTGCCGGGGGTTTCATTGGAGCACAGATAGGGTCAAGGGTGGCGCCCAGGATACCGGCGTCCCACATGCACACCATGCTTGCCAGCATGTACTTCTTCCTTTCCTGCATCATGCTGGCCAAGGCAGTGATTATCTGGTAGTATCACCGGTCGTATCCAGGTGATCTTATGTCTGCTGCCATCCCTGGCCTATGCCTCATCCGCCTGGTATTAAAGCCTGGACAATGATTTGAGAATAGCATGACACGATGCACCGGGGGGAAAACTGCCATCTTCTCTGTTTCTTCCGGCAGGTCTGAGTGCATTGAACGTATTGATAAACCGGCAGAGGAATGGCGACGTATCCTTCCTCCTGAAGTGTATCACATAGCCCGGATGAAAAGGACCGAACCTGCCTTTTCAGGTCGTTGGTATAACAACAGAGAGGAGGGTGTATACACCTGTGCGTGTTGTGGGACGGACCTTTTCCAATCAGATACAAAGTTTGATTCAGGAACAGGATGGCCGAGTTTTTCTGCTCCTGTCTCTGAAGACAACGTGACGTACGCAGAGGATAGAAGTTATGGCATAAACCGCACGGAGGTCCTGTGTGCCCGCTGTGACGCTCATCTCGGCCATGTATTCAATGACGGGCCGGCACCAGGAGGCAGGAGGTTCTGCATGAACTCGGCCGCCCTCGTTTTCCATCATGAAATTCCCAGGTAAAAGGTCATATTCTCTGCTCCGGCAATATCAGTTTATGTCCGCAGCGAGATACCCGGAAGGGCAGGGAAACCAAGGTATTGACTCATGAACCACGATCCTTTAAAAAACCGTTATCAAGAAGGCCTTCCAGCATTTACCCCACCGGAAATGAAGGTACTGGTCATTGGGTCGTTCCCATCGCACCTGTCCCTTGTGCGGAAGGAGTATTATGCGAACCCAAGGAACCAGTTCTGGCGGATTATGGAGTCAATATGTGGTGTACCTCACGATGCACCATACGAAGTACGGCTTTCAGGGCTTGCAGATGCAGGAATTGGTCTTTTCGATGCGATAGGGTCATGTGAGCGGGCGGGAAGCCAGGACAGGACAATCTCATCCCCGGTTTTCAACGATTTTTCATCGGTATTAAACGGTTTTCCATCGGTTACTGCAGTCGTGGCGAATGGTTCCGCCGCATTCCGGGCATTCATGGATTTGTGCGGCCAAAATCCCCTTCCGGGAGGTATTGTAGTAATCCGATGCCCCTCTACCAGTCCGGCATATGCAGCAATTTCAGTCGGAGAGAAGACGGAACGATGGACCAGAGCTTTTGAACCGTTTTTAACCGGCTGCCCATATGAAATAAATCCTGTGGGAGAAGACTGGGGAAAACATGAGTCCGAATTCAGTGTGAATCCCGGAGTTCCCTCCAGAGATCGGATTCAAGGAAACTCCCGGGAACATTTCCCTCCATTTCGAGGTAGAGGTCATACGGGACCGAAAAGGTAAGCTTGTCACTGCCAAGGAGCCTCCGAACTGCTTTGCGCGCTGTAATATCAGTAAGGCCGACAACTGCCCGTCTGGATTCAGTTCCTCCCTCGGCATAGGTGCATACTCCGATGGCCTGGCACCCTGATGCACCGGATGCGATTATCACTCCATCCCTGATCCGCCCTGTTTCATAATTGGCAAGGATAGAGAGGGCGGAAATCTGGTCGGCATCTGCAACAAAGGTTACGCTCCTGATGTCCTCACCACTGCAGGCTTCTGACAGTGGTTTCATGACGATGTATGGTCTTCCTGAATCATAATGTGGTAAGTTTTCCAGGAACTTTTTGACGACGGAGGGGTTTTTCATGAGGCGTTCCCCTTCCAGGAGCATTTTTGCATGACGGGGGTCGCGGCTCTGTTGTACTAGTGCTTCGTAATCGCCCCGGTTTTTTGCCCCTTTAATGCCGTTTGACAGGAAACAGCAGAACCCCTCCTCATTCCGGGACGCGTGTTGTTCAAAAGGCCGCCCGAAGCCAAGACCCATTGCAGCGCCGGTACAACCGATTGTTTCTCTCCCGAATACAGCGGTACGGCCTTCGCAGGCAACCTTCGCAAATAACCACATAACACAGCCCCAGGCCCCTCTTTTAAATTCAAGAGCTCCCGGTGGTTTCTCATCGGTCCAGATGATGGCCACCGGTTCGGTTGTGATCCCGGCAGTTCTCGCGATTTCGCTTGTTAGAGTCATTGATAGATGATCCCTCACTGTGGTCTTTTTATCGTCTATTGCTGGTCATTTCACATGATACCATTGGGCTTCCGGTGCCCGCACTGATCGAACTGAACCCCCTGTTTTTCAAAAAAAATGATCCGGAATAACCGGAAACAGGCAAACTTCCCAATCTTGCTTTAAAAATGAAACAGGCCAGGGCCGAGATTCGAACCCGGGTCAAGGGATCCACAGTCCCCTAGGATAACCACTACCCTACCCTGGCAGGATGTGCAGATAATGTTGGCATGGTTCTTTGATTAATGTTGCCGTATGGCTTCCCTGGTGAAGGATATGGCACCAGGCAGTTCCGGCAGCTCATTGTCCCGCGAATGAGAGTCCCGGCACCATAATCTTTCATGGATCAGTTGCACCGTTTCAAAGATTTCTGTGCAGATCACGATGGCGGTCGATGGTCATGTTAATGAACGTGCAAACTGTATATATAATCAGGATACCTCGGATTTCTGACCGGCGGGCTAAAGGATGCGTGGACTTTCCGCCGCGAGGATATCCCATATACCCCCCGACGAAAGAGTGCGCTCAGGAAACAAGGTGACCCCGGCATGGCCCAGCAACCCGCTATTAGGACCCCCATCGTCTGCGTTCTCGGACACGTTGACCACGGGAAAACCTCGCTCCTGGACCGGATAAGGGGGTCCTCGGTTGTTAAGGCAGAAGCTGGTGCGATTACCCAGCATATCGGTGCCACTATTGTACCAATCGAAGCGATTAAAGGACCTAGTGCATCGATGAAGAAAATGAATATCAGCGTCCCGGGGCTCCTGTTTATCGATACCCCCGGGCATCATGCCTTCACAACCCTCCGTGCCCGAGGAGGTGCGCTCGCCGACATGGCCATCCTCGTCGTGGACATCAATGAGGGGTTCCAGCCCCAGACCCTCGAAGCGCTCAACATCCTGAGAACATACAGGACTCCGTTCGTTGTTGCGGCCACAAAAATTGACAGGCTCCCTGGATGGAAGGTTACCCGGGATGCCCCGTTCCTTGCATCATATGCAAAACAGAACGAGCGTGTGATGCAGAATATCGAGACCAAGGTTTATGAACTGGTTGGGACCCTTTCAGAACACGAATTTTCATCCGAACGGTTTGACCGGGTCAGCGACTTCACCAGGAACCTTGCGATTGTCCCAATAAGCGCGCATACCGGTGAAGGCATCACGGATCTCCTCCTCGTAATGATAGGGCTTGCCCAGCGATACCTCGAAAAGACGCTTAAACTATCGGTTGAAGGACCTGGTGCGGGTACGGTCCTCGAGGTTAAGGAGGAAAGGGGCCTCGGGATGACGATCGATCTTATCCTGTTCGATGGGATCCTATCCGTCGGTGACGAGATAGCGTTCGCCACGAATGAAGGGGTTGCAACGACCAAGGTCAAGGCCCTTTTGAAACCACGGCCTTTAAAGGAGATCCTTGTGGAAGATCGCTTTGAACGGGTAAAGTCGGTGGTCGCCGCATCTGGAATCAAGGTGTCGGCGCCCGGACTTGACCGTGTTATCGCCGGGACACCCGT
Source organism: uncultured Methanoregulaceae archaeon (assembly GCA_964530035.1). GTDB lineage: Archaea > Halobacteriota > Methanomicrobia > Methanomicrobiales > Methanospirillaceae > KLAP105. The sequence continues at coordinate 5,632 of CAZGXZ010000020.1, read as the reverse complement.
ACGGGTTGTGCGGGGTGATCTGGATGCCGTCAGGGAGGAGATAAGCCGTGAAATGTCGCAGATCCATGTCAACCTGTCTCCCGAAGGAGTCGTCATAAAGGCAGACACCATTGGGGCCCTCGAAGCAATCTGTGCAGAGCTTGATGCAAAGAAAATTCCGGTGATGCGGGCCGAGGTGGGGCCGGTCAGCCGACATGACATCATCGATACGGCGACAATAAAAAATCCTCATTATCGTGCCCTCATTTCCTTCAATACCCCGATACTGCCGGATGCGGTCGATCTCCTGCGCGATCCGTCCTGCTCCAACCTGAAGACCTTCTCAGGACGTGTGATTTACAAGATAATCGATGATTATCTCGCCTGGCAGGACGAAGCGAAAAGAAAGGAGGAACAACAGCGTTTCGAACAGATCATCCTTCCAGCCCGCATCAAGGTCCTCCCTGACTGCGTGTTTCGGCAGAGCAACCCGGCGGTCGTCGGGATACGGGTTGTCGGGGGAACTTTGCGGTCCAACGTGGAGATAATTCACCTCGACGGGAGAAAGGTCGGGCATATTAAGACCATCCAGCTTCACAGGGAAACGATCCAGGAAGCCGTGGCAGGACAGGAAGTGGCTATATCGGTTGAAGGGGCAACCGTAGGGCGACAAATCGATATCGAGGATGACCTGTATGTGGATATCCCTGAACGTCATGTGAAAATCCTCGAAAAAGAGCTTTCAAGCCACCTGCCTATCAGTGCGCAGATGATCCTCGAGGAGTTCTGTCTCCTGAAAAGACGTCAGAACCCGTTCTGGGGAAAGTAGTACTTTTAAATGATCCAGCGAAACATAGTAAGGGTACCGCCCTATGCTGGAGTCCGGTTGTAGGCTAAGCCTGGATCCGGAGGATACCGGGCCAGTAAGCCAGCACCGGCACCATATGCCCTCCAGATGCAGCAGGTTACGGGAGTGATAATAAATGGCAGAGTTCAAAATTGTGGTTTCAGATCCGACATCAGGCCGTTCATACAAGGTTGATATCAGCGGCGGGTCGGCAGGTGCACTTATTGGAAAAAAAGTCGGTGATGAAGTCGATGCAGCCCCCCTGGGGTTTCAGGGCTACAGGGTAAAAATCACGGGGGCATCTGACAGGAATGGCACACCGGTGAAGCCCAACCTTCCGGGTACTGCAAGGAGACGGCTCCTCCTTGCGGGCGGAGTCGGGTACAACCCGCGGCTCGAAGGTGAACGCAGGCGAAAATCCATTCGCGGTAACGAAATATCCCCTGAAATCGTCCAGATAAACGCCATGGTAACCAGCCGTGGTGACAAGCCTCTGGAAGAGTACTTTGCCAAGCCGGAATCCCCGGAAAAAGCAGAATAATATCGATATTCTTTTTTCGTTTGTCAGTTGTTCTGATCAATGCTGGGTGCCCTGCAGGGCCATGATCTCCACACAGTTGCCCAAGGATCATGTTTTTTTTGCAACAGATGCCCTGAGATCGGGAAGAAGGTCTTCAAAGGGTACACCCTGCTCCCTTGCAATTATGACCATAGCGGCAGCTGGAAGAAGGTTTCCGTCAAAAGCGTCATGGATAGTGTTGTTTGCGGATGAAACAATGTCAGAAGGGCTCTTTCCTGTTGCAGCCGCGATACGCTCGATAAGGCGCTCAACCGGATCATCCGCATCGAATATCCCGGAGTCGGGTTTGAAACCCAGCGGAATGGAAACCTCCTGTATGTTGAATGCAGGTGTTATCATACCCTCGTTCTGATTGATAAGCCCCTTTTCAGCCGCCAGCTTCAACAATACATTGGCCTGCTCGACGCTCATCCATTTTCTGTCGAAGGTGAGAAAATAAACGATTTCATTCCTTTTAAGGGTTTCCCGGCCACTATGGCGGAATGCAGCGGCAATGGTCGTCACTAGGCTCATGGGATCATCCGAATAGTGATCCTTCCGGGTATCCCGGGCAGGTATCTGAAGTAAGATGGTTATTCCACGAAGATAAAAAAAACGGTTGAATTGGGGAGCTTTATTCGGTGAGTACCGCGCAGATGATGCCGTGCTGCCCTGGGCGACTGACGATTCTTGCCCTGCCCATTTCAGTCCGCACGATAGCGCCTTTCGTAAGGAGGTTCCGTCGGACATAGTTGGGGTTTGCACGGTTTTCCTCAACTTTTTCAATGCGCACCTTCTTTGTTTCACCTGTTGAAGGGTTGCTGACACTTGCATACAATGCACGGAGTGCTTTGACCTTGGTGTTTCCCCCGAAGGTTCGTTCCTGTTTGCGCCTGTCCTCACCGATGACCGTGTCAGCCGCTGCCTTTCCAATCTCGCGCCGTTTCTTGCTCTTAGCCGGGTGTATCCGGCCTCCTGTTGCCTTACGAATTGAACGTTCCTGCCAAAGCATCGGTTTTCATCTCCTGTATGGTGACTGGCTTATTTGATCGCCGGACTCAGGTGTGCCGGCGAGAGTCCTATATATGTCACTGTCTACGATATTTAAGTACAGCTCCTCATGCAAGCAGAGCGTCGATCAGGGGCAGAACACCGTCCCCAGTCTTGAGATTCGTTTTGAAAACGGGCATCCCGGGATTATACCTATGGATATCCCTCTCCATCCTAGCGATATCTGCTCCTACAAGCGGGGCGAGATCGATCTTGTTGATAACGGCGATCGAACATCCCCTGAACATCATCGGGTGCTTGTTGACCACGTCGTCCCCTTCCGTGGAACTGACCACGACCACCCTCTTGGATGCCCCTAGCTCGAAGTCCGTGGGGCATACCATGTTTCCTACATTTTCGATAAACAGTATTGAGATCTGGGTCAGAGGGAGATGGTCCAGGGCATGTTCCACCAAGTGGGCGTCAAGGTGGCATTCCTTTCCCGTGTTCACGTTTTCGACAGGGATTCCAAGTGCCTTCATCCGCAGGTAATCGTCTTCTCCATATACATCGCCTGCAATGGCACCTGGGAGCTGGCCACGTTCTTTCAGGAGTGGAACAAGCCGTTCGATAAGAGCGGTTTTTCCTGAGCCTATGGCACCGAGAAGGTCAATCGCCCGTATCCCGTGCTCCTTCAGACGGGTCGCATTTTGATGTGCGATCTCATTGTTGTGGTTAAAAATATCTTTTTCCACCCGGATGTCGATATGGTGCATGTATGGTGTAAGGTGGATTCCATACGGTTAAGAACTTCACCCGCCTTTTATACGGATGATGGCTGAAGGTGAACGGCTCCTTTATCCCTGTTACTTCAATGCAACCCTGACCCGTGCTGAAGGCAGGCGAATCGCCCGTAGCCAGGCGGCAAAAAATCCAGCCCTCGCTGATCTTGAGAGGGCTCTCCGGAGGATGAAGCTAACCTTCCGTTCCGAACAACAGCACCATCCTGCCCATTGGTGGAAACATGAGGGACGTGTCGTGGTGTTTTGGAAGGGCAGGTCCAAGGAAGACCTGATCCGGGAAGTTGCGCACCACCTGGAGGTTAAGAGGTGACGGGACTGTACGATCTGCATACTCATACCACGATGAGCGATGGCGAACTCATACCCATCGAGCTCATCCGTCGCATGTCTGTCCTCGGGTATTCGACGGTGGGAATAACCGACCATGTAGACATATGCTCGGTTGCATATGTTGTTGAGAGTCTTACAAGACTGCGTGATTCGTCACGGGAGTACGGGGTAACTCTCCTCTGTGGAGTGGAGATCACCCATGTCCCTCCCAGAGAGATCCCTGCCATTGCTTCCAAGGCGCGTGAGGGAGGAGCTGACCTTGTTGTGGTTCATGGTGAAACCCCGGTTGAACCGGTATGCCCCGGGACGAACCATGCGGCCTGTTTATGCGAGGAGGTCGATATACTGGCACATCCCGGTCTTATCAGCGGAGAAGAAGCGCGGCTTGCCGCCAGGCGCGGTCTTCTTCTTGAACTGACTGCAAGAGGCGGGCACAACCGGACAAACGGGCATGTGTTGAGGATGGCAGAACTCACCGGAGCCCCAGTAATCGTGAATTCAGACGCGCATGCCCCCGGAGACCTCCTCGATGAGCGCGCACAAACCTTTGTTGCCCTGGGCGCAGGAATGGAAGAAGATAATTGGAAGGAGCTTCGGTCTTTAAATATCGTTAAGATGCTTAAACTGTGATTTTCCCTATAAATATATAAATAGTTTAAGGTTAAGTTTTTATACTTGCATTGGCAATATTTATAGATTGTCACATTCTCTTTGCGAGAAGGGCGGGCGTTCGGTAGTGCAATTGGTTGGCAGGGCGACAAATGCGGCAGGAAGACATCTCCTTATTGTTGAGTGTGATGCTGCTCGTCTCCCCCGTCTGTACAGCCAGATAATCGACCGGCGGAGGAGGTCTGTAGGGATGATCGTAGATGTATTCGGGAACATTGCCCATCCCTACGCCGCAGTTATATGCCACCGTGAAGCACGCCCCCTGGTTGGCGAGAAGGTATTTGCAAAAGAGCAAGGAGTTAAGGAATGCAGGAAGTCGAGAAGCTAAGAATCCTCCAGAGTGAGCGTGAGGCGCTTAAGAACCGGTTGAAGGAGCGTGTGAAAGAACACGAGAAAAAGGCCGAGGACCACACGGAAACGGTTTGTCCTGAATGCAAGAGTCGCCAGCTGGTCCACGACTATGAGCGTGCGGAGCTCGTATGCCAGAACTGCGGGCTTGTCATCGATGATGATTTTATCGACAGAGGGCCTGAATGGCGTGCATTTGACCATGACCAGCGGATGAAGAGGTCGAGGGTCGGGGCGCCTATGACCTTTACCATCCATGACAAGGGCCTGTCAACGATGATAGACTGGAGGAACAGGGACAGCTACGGCAGGGCGATATCCAGCAAGAACCGTGCCCAGCTGTACCGCCTCAGGAAGTGGCAGCGCAGGATCAGGGTGTCCAATGCCACTGAACGGAACCTTGCATTCGCCCTTTCAGAACTTGACCGCATGGCGTCAGCGCTCGGTCTTCCGAGAAACGTCAGGGAGACGGCCGCCGTCGTATACCGCGATGCTGTCGATAAAAACCTTATCCGTGGGAGAAGTATCGAAGGTGTGGCAGCAGCGGCCCTGTATGCCGCCTGTCGCCAGTGCAGCGTCCCGAGGACACTCGACGAGATTGCAGAAGTTTCGAGGGTTTCCAGGAAGGAGATAGGTCGTACATACCGGTTCATCTCAAGAGAACTTGGGTTAAAACTCCTCCCCACCTCGCCTATCGACTATGTTCCGCGCTTCTGCTCAGGCCTGAACCTCAAGGGGGAAGCACAGAGCCGTGCCGTGGAAATTCTGAGGCAGGCCGGTGAACGTGAGCTTACAAGCGGAAGAGGCCCGACAGGGGTCGCAGCGGCTGCCATCTATATCTCTTCCATCCTGGGTGGCGAACGACGGACCCAGCGGGAAGTCGCAGAGGTTGCAGGTGTCACGGAAGTTACAATCAGGAACAGATATAAGGAACTGGCAGAAAAATTAGATATCGAGATCATTCTCTGATCTCCTTTTATGGGCCTGTAGATCAGGGGTAGATCGTTACGTTCGCAACGTAAAGGCCGCGGGTTCAAATCCCGCCGGGTCCATGCCGGTTTTTTGTGGTTATTCGAACCATTCGAGGAGTTCATCAGATTTGGTCTC
>CAZGXZ010000019.1:0-22530 GCA_964530035.1 uncultured Methanoregulaceae archaeon | reverse complement strand
TCATGCAGATTACCTGCTCATTATGTCAGGCAAGGAAGAATTATTCGTAAAAAATAGATTTTTAGTTCCGCTAAATCTGCTCCTTTTCAGGAATCGGTTTTCCCAGACTGCCGCATGAGTTCGACGGTTCCTTCACGGTCGTGCCTGATGGTGGACAAACCGGGCTTCCCTTCTCTGCGTACCTCTCAAAAGCCATATGAACGGCTCCTCCGTTTTTCATCCCTGCACGTCGGCCCGTATGAGATGCTTCCTGCAAGGGTGATATCCCGGGGGGTAAAAAGATTTTAAATAATGTAATGCAAACTTTACATTATATCAAATTAAGATGACACTCACTGGTTTGAGATGCAATCACCGGCAGGATAAATAACCAATAGAGAACCTCTGACCCGGGCTGACCCCCAGGGCACATCCTGCCTTTGCTGAACTCAGAGCAGACAAGGAGGAAAACGTGATATGAAAACAACAAGCGCAGTGCTGCTGGCACTTGTCCTTTCCCTTGCTGCAACAAGCGGGGCATGGGGAGATTCATCGGGTGACAGCGGACAGGGGAACAGGATCCTTCTGCAGGGTGACACGATAACCCTGGATGGGACAAATGCAACCGTAGATGGAAGCATAGTGACCATTACCGCGGCAGGAACTTTCACGGTAAGCGGGACTCTTGAAGACGGCCAGGTACGGGTGGATGCCGGTGACAAGGATACCGTACGGATCATCCTCGACGGGGCGGACCTGTCCAGTTCCACGACGGCACCCATTTACGTCCTGAACTCTGATAAAACGGTTATCTCTCTTGCGGATAATTCACAAAACTCCGTGACAGACGGAAGCAGCTACCTGCAGGAAGATGCGGACTCTGACGAACCAAATGCCGCCATTTTCAGTAAAGATGACCTTACCCTCAACGGCGGGGGCTCCCTTACGGTCACAGGCAGGTTTAACGACGGGATTACCTCGAAGGACGACCTGAAGATCACGGCGGGCAGTATCACCGTCAATGCCGTCAATGACGGGATCAGAGGCAGGGACTCCGTTGTCATGAAAGGAGGAGCCCTCACCATACATGCCGCCGGGGACGGGATCCAGTCCAATAACGATGAAGACAAGGAGAAGGGATTTGTAACGATTGAGGACGGCACCATCAGGATTGTTTCCGGGGCGGACGGAATCCAGGCGGAGAGCGCCCTGACCGTTAATGGCGGAGAAATATCCATCACCGCAGGGGGTGGGAGCAGTAATGTGACTTCAACAGGCTCCTCCGATCCCCGGGGCATGGGGCCCATGCAAGGGTCATCTGCCCCTGATACTGACAGCACGAGCTTGGTCAGTACCAAGGGGCTGAAGGCGAACACGTCACTGGTCGTCACTGGTGGCAGCCTCGTGATTGATACCGCGGATGACGCCCTTCATTCTGATGGTGACATCACGCTTGATGGTGGGTCCCTCACCCTTGCTTCCGGGGACGACGCGGTCCATGCCGAAGGTACGCTCTCTATCGATGGCGGCGACATCAGGATCACAAAATGTTACGAGGGCCTTGAAGCCGCGGAGATAACCCTGAACGGTGGCACGACCCACCTTGTTGCGAGAGATGACGGGGTGAACACGGTCCCCGCTGATGGCAGTTCCGGTCGGGATGTCTCCGCGACATCGGGTGACAATCCCCTGTTCATCAAAGGAGGATACCTCTTCGTTGATTCCGGCGGCGATGGTCTTGACATCACCGGACCAATCTCCATGTCGGGCGGCACGGTCATCGTCAACGGGCCAACGTCCGATGGCGACAGTCCGATAGACTACCTCGGGGATTTTTCAATATCAGGAGGACTCGTCCTTGCTACAGGGAGCTCGGGAATGGCCATGGCTGCAAGCAGTTCCTCGACCCAGCCTTCCATGATGCTGGTCTACTCTGCAACACAGCCCGCCGGCACCCTGGCCCATATTGAATCAGCAGGAGGGGAAGATGTGGTCACATTTTCGCCATCGAAAATGTACGAGTCTGCGTTGTTCAGCTCACCCGGACTGGTGAAGGGTGCCACCTATACGGTTTATTCCGGAGGAAGTTCAACCGGAACGCTAACCGACGGCCTGTATTCTGGTGGAAAGTACACTCCCGGTACACAGGTAACCGGCCTGACCCTGTCCGGTGTGGTAACGACATACGGCTCATCGGGCGGCATGCAGGGGGGCATGAATGGTGGACCCGGAGGCACCCCGGGAGGAATGGCAGGTAACATGACCGGTTTCAGACCGGGTTCCATGCCTGGAACCATGAACGTGACCCCCCCGGGGAACCGGCCTGATAACAGGAATGGGACCACTCCTATGAACATTCCGGGAGGCATGCAGGGGGGCGGAACTCCTCCGGACGGTACAATCCCGGCCGACCCTGCCACCGGGACGGTGCCGGGAGGTTCGACAGGAACCAGCACTGCAACCTTTTCCGGGATCTATACCCTGAATGGCGGTTCGGCGACCATCCGGGATGCAAATTACCGCTCCGATACGGATGATGTTTCCGCGGTGTACGTGACCAACGGAGGAAGCCTGAACCTGATCAATCCTGCCGTAGTGACCACCGGTGACACCTCTTCGAACGATGCCAGCAGCTTTTACGGCCTGAATGCCGCAGTTCTCGCGAATAACGGAGGAAAGGTAACGATATCGGGTGGCAGCATCACTACAAGCGGGAGCGGAGCGAATGGAGCATTTCCTTCAGGAACGGGGTCTTCAATCACCCTGTCTGACGCAACCATCTCCGCGACAGGCAAGGGAGGCCATGGAGTAATGACCAGCAACGGCGGTTCCTTATACCTGACAAATGTCGATATCAAGACGACGGGAGCTAACGGGGCACCACTGGCCACTGACCGGGGAGGAGGGACCGTGGTGGTCAAGGGAGGAACCGTCACCTCTTCAGGGACCGATTCCCCGGGTATCTATTCCACGGGTGATATGTCGGTGAGCGGGGCGACAATACGGGCAACGAACGCCGAGGCTGTCGTTGTTGAGGGAGCCAATTCCGTAACCCTCAAGGACACCATCATTTCGGGAGCCAAAGGTTCCAAGGACAACGGGATCATGATGTACCAGAGCATGTCAGGAGATGCTGAAACGGGCACCAGTTCCCTCGTTATGACAGGCGGAAAGTATACCTGGCCATCGACAACCGGCCCTGCATTTTATGTGACAAATACGAAGGCAGTAATAACCCTGAAAGGGACAGAGGTTGCAAGCAGTTCCGGGACACTCCTGAAAGCCGGTGCAGGCAGCTGGGGCACCAGTGGATCGAACGGCGGAATGGTTACTTTTACCTCGGACAACGTCGCCCTTTCAGGTTCAATCGTTTCTGATACCATCAGTTCAATAACCGCATCACTTAAAAACGGCACCAGATATTCAGGAACCATTAACAAGGCCGCCCTGACCCTTGATGCTTCAAGCCAGTGGACCGTGACCGGCAACTCGGTCCTTACCAGCCTGGAGGATACCGGGGGTATTACCGGAACTTCGATCACCAACATTATCGGAAACGGCTACACGGTCTCCTATGACCAGAGCCTCGCGGCCAACAAGGTCCTCGCAGGAAAAACCTATTCACTCAAGAACGGAGGATTCCTTCGTCCGCTGGTCAGCACGCAGGTCACGGTGACACCCACGACGCGGGTGACACCGGGGAGAGGGCCGGTTCCTTCCGCGACAGGGACATCAGCACCGGGAACCACCCCCCCTCTACAACCCGGTCAGGATACACCCACTCCTCCATCATCATCCGTGGTTGCCCGGCCTGGTTACCCGGGACCCGGTGATGGCTCCGGACGAACCGTGTTATCGGTTCCCGGGCAGGGGATTGGGCTCCCCTACCGGACATATACCTTTGCCACGGAGAAACTCGGAGGAAACGCTGCTGCTTACTCGAAACTGGGATCCAAAGTACTGGTATTCGGGTAATGACACATATCGGGCATTCCCACATCTTTCCAGATATCCGCGTTTATTGCTGATTTCTTTTTTCAGGGTCTCCTGGTGAATATGACATCCAAGACCCGGCGGGCACATGGATCTCGAAGCTGGCTCCAATGCCTTTCTTCCCGGTCTCCCTGATCGTCATACCGGTTACCGACAGGATATCCCTCGACAATGCGAGTCCAAGCCCGGTATTCCTGCCAAATCCATACCTGAATATAAGTTCCTTCTCCTCGTCGGCGATCCCTTCCCCGTCATCTTCAAAAAGGATTACCATGGTACTGCCGGGGACTGCCTGTTTCGTGACCCTGATCCTCGTAATAGTTCCTCCATGACGGACTGCGTTGTCAAACAGGTTGTATATGACCTTTGAAAAGAGCTGGTCGGCAAAAATACCTACCCCGGCGAGGTCGGTTTCCAGGTTGATCTCGTCGGGGAGGATGTCCTGCGCAGTTGTCCGGACAACATCCTCAAGTACCTGCCAGCAGGGTTTTCCGGGACCCATTTCCTGGTATTCACGTGAAAGGTCCAGGGTCTTGATGATCCTTTCAACGAGGACCATGCTTGAGTCAAGTGATGACTCGTCGACGGCACATCCTTTCTGCTCTTTCATGAGTGTCAGGTAACCATGGAGAGCATGGACCATGTTGGCAATATCGTGGCGGGTCAACCGGGTCAGGAGGGAGATCCTTTCGTTTGCCTGGAGCAGGGCCCGTTGCGAAAGCTTTCTTCCGGTGATATCCCGGACGACAAGGACCATCCCGGCGGTCTTCCCATAAGGTCCCGGGACACCCGTTCCTGCAATGCTGAACACACGGTATTCGTCCCTGCTCAGGTCCACCTCGTAGTCTGATATGCTCCCTTCCCTGGCAATACGGTCATGGACCTGTGAAAAGACCTCACCTCCCAGCACGCTCCTGGCATCGGGAGATACCTGTCCGGTCCCGGACATGCCGAACAACCTCCGTGCAGAGGAGTTCGTGGACGTTATCTTACCATTCATATCTACAATCAGGAGTCCGTCAGGCATCGTCCTGATGATCTCGGTAACGGCAGTCTGGGGGCTTAGGGTAAAGAGGTCGTAGTTCAGGATGGCCTACGAGATAATGAGTGAAAAAAGCGCTATCCCGATGAAAACGGTGTTAGGGACGAAAATTCCGAGTGCCGGGAGGATAATGCCGGACGGCAGGCCCGACAGGATCACGGTCGCTATTCCGGCGGCAAGTATCAGGTTCTGACGGCGTTTTGTTCCCTGGCCCGACCGCCTCCAGCATGCCAGGCTGATATACATCCCGATCAGCATGACGCCGATGATGAACAGGACCTGGAACAGGTATGCAGGGCTTTCAAGGACCGGGATATACGCAAATCCGCCCCCCTCAAGAGGTTCCACGAGGTATATCGAGTCGGTGCATAACCCGGTGAGGGAGAGCACAACGGCGGGAAGATAGGTGCAGGTGAGAAATGCCAGGTATTCTTTTGTTTTTTGAGCGGATGGATGGGCAAAGACCAGGACAAAATGGATGGTGCAGGCAACGGTGAGCGGCCAGAAGGCACTGGCCTTCAACCAGAACACTGCCGATTCAAAGGATGCGGCATTCCAGAAAAAGAACTCTCCAAGGGCCCAGTATGTCGCAAAAAACATGACCGCGATGAATATCCGGTTTGCCGTTGTCTCACGGTTCCGTGAGAGGATCAGGATACCCAGGCCGAAGGTGATGAAGGCCGAGGCAAGGCATGTATCCTGAAGTATGAGGGCGGGTATCGTCATTGCAGGTTCCCCGGATCCCCGAGGGTCGGGCGGTGCTGGAAATGGTGGTTCCCGCTTGGTTAAATACTTCAGGATAACTGATAATCTCCTCGCAGTCAGGCCCGGACGGAAAGGATGGTGTAGTTATTATTGCAATGGAGGGGATTTCCAGAAAATACAGGGTGCCTCCTGAAAGGGCAGGTCAGGCAGCTACCCTTGCCAAGCAGAAGGCAAAAACCACATGCGATTATGGTGACCAGGCCATCACTTTTTTTTCCCGATCTCCACCTTCTCAATCGGGGGTACCGGTATCTCGACCGGAATGATCGTATCGAGGCTGCACTCGATGTTCAGCGCTTCAGATGCGTCTTCGTCAGAGATCTGCACGGGGTACCCTTCATTGATGCGGACCTCCAGGATACCATTCGCGGCAAGGATATTTCTGTCCCGGTAGAGGGTCCTGATGACCTCGATTGCGATAGCGTCACGGATTTCACGTGTATCCGCCGAAACGGTAACGATATAGTCGTATGTCATCGCAACATGAAGGATTTCGGCAACCGAGGACGCCAGGGTATATCTGACACGGATGTTGTCCTTGCCTTTTCCCGGCGGCACCCTGAAGGTAACTGTACCGCTCCGGTAATCCGCCGTGTAACCATCAGGGTCACCAAGGCGGTTCCCCTGGGGGTGTTCGACGGCAAGGAGTGGGTTCTGCGGATGATGGGTAAGAGTGAACACGGCCGTCCGGCCATCACCACTGAAGATGTCCTCGCACTCCGTTTGCCGGGCACCGCCGAAGTCACCGATCGACTCGTTCCTGACATGAAAACACTGCTCGGAAATGGTGACCGATTTACTGCCCACCGGTCCTGTCCCGCCGATGCAGATGCAACCAGGGTCCACAAGACCGGATAGTCCCGCTTGAAGGACTTCAAGCAGGACCTGTTCCACCGGGTGCATCAGCCACCTACTCGAGAGGCCATATCCGTGTCACGTACTGGAGGACGTTGGCTATCCTGATGCCTGTCTCGGAACTCGTGTCCCTGAAGGTAATAAACCGTATCCCTTTGTCAGGTGAAGGATTTTTAAGCGCATATTTATACCACAGGCGCTGGTTCGGCGAATAAAGATACTCCACCCAGGGATTTTCCTTCCCCTTCGGACGAAGTTTCGACCATTCGTGGATAAGGAGACTATCCGAGGCATAATTCGTGCCGTCGAAATATTCAAGCGTGATCTCGAGGGCTTTCCTGTCACCGTTCATCGCCCCTGCCCAGTAATAGATGATATCCGCATAATCGATCAGGCCGTATTTGCATACGTCTCCAATCTCCTCTCCCGTGGTATAGAACTGCCTGGTGATGAGGCCGAGCACGTCGGTCCCGTAATTGAACTCCTCCTGGACACCGGAGCTGAGTAGCTGGGATTTTCCTGACGGGCTCTCGAGGTTGGTCAGGGTAACGCTCCGGGTCATGTTCCCGATATACTTCCGAAGGAAGATAACTTCATCAACGAGTGCGTTCCAGTCCTCGGACCTGATGAGGTCTCCTGGTTTCTTTCGTTCCGGTTTATACTTTTTTGCCATGGTCACTCCCTGTCGCAGGACGAGGCTGATGCCCTGTCTCCGTCATGTCTGTTCAACGACCTGTACATAGGCCTTCACTCCGCATGCCTTGATGGCATTGAGCCCTTCAAGGAGGTCAAATTTGGATAGCCCCGCAGTATCGAGCAGTTCTTTTTCTATGCGGACTTCGAACGCTGCTGGTTCCCGGGCCTGCCACTCGACGGTCACCCTGGCGATGATATCGATGGCAAAAACCGATTCATCGAAGGCTGTCCGGTCAAAAACGCCTATATTCCCCCCGGTCTGCTCCGAGTACTTCCAGGTGGACCGTCTTCTCGGGAGGTCGGGAAAACCCTCATACACGGTGGACCCTGATACATCCGTGCCGTTCAGGGTCGATCCATCAGCGGACATGACGAGGACGTCCCCGCTCGACACCCGTCCCTTATAGGTCACCGTCCGTCCCGTGGTGAGGTTCGTGAAGCTCGGGTCCGTGGCAAGGGTATCCGGTGTCTCGATTTCAAAGGTTATCCGGGGTACGGTATCCTCAATGGAACGAGGGTTCAAGAGAAATTCCTGGTTCGCCCTTACCTGCAGGGTTTTCTTAACTGTCCGTTTAGGATTTTCTATGATGGTTACCGGGTGGTCGGGAGGCAGCCGGAGGAGCATCCGCACCACCATCCGGACCGCTCCAGGGGTGCCTCCTCCCTTGTAGCTCAGTATAGCCCTTTTCAGGCGGTTCCGTAACTCAGGGTCCGTCTCACCGGGTCTTCTCGAAAGACCGTACAGGCTCCCGATATGATCGAGGTCGTGTGCATGGGCAGTGTCGACCCAGTGGCTCCTCATGATCGACACGAGGTCCTTTTCGGTCTCGTCAAGGGCGGAGCCGACTCCGGCGATGATCATGGACAGGGCTGATTCCCGGTCCCAGGAGCGGTAAAAATGGGGAAGGTGCTGTGAGATCTCTTTCTTCCTCGCCATCACCTAGTCCTCCATGAATATGTCCAGGAGACGGAGCTCTCCCTTTTCATCGAACCTGACCTCGATATTTTCGTTCCGGTCATTCAAGGTCACGTTGAATACATCCCTGACCCCTTTAACCTGGAGGACAAGGCTGATGATACGGCTGACAATGATGTCCTCGTCGATTTCAAGCGACCCCATGTACCCCCTGATGGCCTTGTCAACCGAGAGCCTGACTTCGTCCGGGCTGATACCCTGGGTGACCGTGATTGTCAGGGCCACATGGACCGGTACCATCCTCGGTCTCTTGAACTCGACCAGCACACCTGCCGACCGGGTATCATCGATCACCTCTCGTATCCGTGCCTCGTTTCCCCCGCTTGCAATAACCTGGACAAGACCTGGCACTCCGTCGGGCTGGTCCACGACCTTCACGTCCCCGATCACCCCCTCGATCCCCTCGACCGCTGACCGAATTGATGACAGGGTGGCCTTTCCCGCAGTTTCAAGGGCATGTTTTGCCCGTTCCCTGAGGTCGGCGTCTTCCTCAGCATCGGTCCCGTTCAGGATATCACTCCGGTTGATGACGAACTCAATGCCTATCGGAGGGGACGGCATCACCGTTAACGTGCCGGCATATACGTTTCCCGCCTTTCCTGCCTCGGCAGCGATAACCGGCACCGTTACTTCCCACCTGCCGGCAGGGGAACGGACAAGCTCGGTGTCACGGAGCGTCCTGAATACCTTCACCTGGGATGCCTTCCGGGAGTATGTCGAAATCCGGGTGTCCCTCGGGATGACGTAGGACTCGAAGGCGGTATAGTCGACATACACAGGAGTCTGGATGTCCGGGTTCCTGCCGTCCTTCAAGAAGATGAGTGAGTTCCGGTCGATGGTATAATCCTTACCCACCTCAAGGGCCACCTCCTTTCCCCCCGAGGTTCCTTCAACTGTATCGATATGGCTGATCTCTTTCTTGTTCAGGATAACCTGGCCTGAACCATCGTACATATGGGTCTCGCGGGTGACCTCCATGGTCCCCGGTTCCGAATGCCGTCCGAACGTGACCTCCCCCTGCGCCATGCCGGCGGGTTTCCTTCCGATACCAAGGAGCGAGACCACCAGGTCAAGTGACTCTCCGGATGCGGTATCAATGAAACCGGCACGGTACACCTCGTTCATCTGTGCATACAGGAAGTCCACCTCGAGTCCGATGGCTTCCACGAATGTCCTGACCACACTGCCGGGGTTGACGTCGGTGATAGCCGATACGGACCCAAGGGTATAGCTGACAAAAAAAGATGAATCAGGGTCTGGTTTCTGGCCACCGTCAACCCATTCGAGCATTGTCCCGGAACGACGGTAATCGGTCCCTGATCTGAAGACATGGCTGCTCTGCCCGACGACCCCCTCCACCCTGATGATATCATGAACGGTGTCACCGTTCAGTTTGTATTTCGTTCTTTCACTCTCGTATTCATGCCGTTCCCGTACGATGCCGCGGGTGACCTGCTGCAGGATCTCCTCGGTGATTTCGGAAAAGGTCTTCATGCTAAATGTCATTGTCAGCCCACCTCGAGGTAATAGGGAAAGACCAGGTTCATGGGGACCAGAGACCTGATGGGTACGACCGAGAGATCGATGATGACCGCATGGCGGTTGTCCTCCGGGACGGTCACCCTGATGCTCTGAATATCCTGGATCCGCGATTCCTGCGAGAGGCATTCTTTCACATAGAGCCTGACCAGTTCCCGGGTCGCCTGGTTGTTGGGCTCACCGATGAGTTCGTGGAGCCGGGAACCGTAATCGGGATGCCCGATATCTGCCAGTTCCCCCCGTCTGGTGAGCAGCCGGTGGAAGACCGCCTGGCCAAGGTTATGCCGCCCGTCGACGATGTCGACGTCCCCGTCCCGGGTGACGGCGAGGTCGGCACCAAGTCCCCCGGCATCAGGGTAGCGTTCCAGGAGGATGCTCAAATCCTTTCCAAGAAGATCTTCGTCCATGCTCCTTCCTCCTATCCGATCATGACCGTCCCGGCCGCCACAACCGATCCTGAAGGCAGGTCTGCCGGGTCGTTGCAGGTCATCGCCGTATCCCCGTTCCTGGCCGCCATTTTTCCGTTGATATGCACGGTGGGACTCCCTGTTATAATGGTACCACGGTTTCGCGGCGGGACCTGGAACGGGCCTCCCATGGGGATATGGGGGGGCATGTTCGTGGCGGTCGTACCGACGGTGGCCGCGGGCAGTCCCATGATCATGACATTGGAACTGGTTCCGGAGTCAATCATCCCGCTGAACGGGTGAGGCAATGGAGTGGGTACCGGGCCTCCCGGTGACGGGACCAAAATGATGTGGATATCCATTGCAAGGATCTTGTCTCCCTGTTTCGCTGCCGGCATCCCCATTATCTGCTCCGCTCCATCCTAGTTGATATTCACCATGGCTCCCTTGAGGTCAAGGGTTGCCGTGGCCTCCAGTTTTCCCGTCGTCCCTGCAGAGAGGTCAAGAGCCTGGTCACTTTTAATCGTGACGTTCCGGCCCGAGAGCGTGAGGTCTCCTTTTGCCTTCAGGTCCATCGACGCATTCGAACCGATACTGATGTCACCGTCATTCGTTATGGAAACCGTGGTCTTTCCAGCCTTTATGACAATATCATCATCGGTAATGCAAAGGGACACTCCACTTTTAAACGTGAGCTGTAACCGTTTCAGGCCGGATTTCTTCGGGTCCGGGGACTCGTAGATTATCTCTCCGGCCTGGTTTTCAGGTGGTCGCTGTTCATCTGAAAAAAGCCTGGCGAGGACCACGGGGGAGTTGATGTTGCCGTTTACAAACGAAACGAGGACGAGGTCCCCGATGTTCGGGATGTACGTCAGCCCGATATGCTGGGTGGCCACCGGGACCTTCCGGAGCTCGAGGTCCCGGTTCTTGAGCTTCACGTTGACTTCGTAATTGTCCCGGTCACCGGAACTGGCATGGGAGAAGAGGGACGTGATGACCCCGATCTCCAGGATATGGATCTTCTTTGACTCCTCCTCAACGATTTTCCTGATGACCTCGACGGCGTTCATGGCATTATCCCTGCCTGTTGAGCTGCCCGGCACCCTGTGCCAGGGCTGCTATCTTCTCCTTCAGGCTTGTGATCATCCCTGAAGTGGTATTGAATTCGGCCTGGCGCTGTTCGATGCCCTGGGTAACCTGGTCTGCCATACCTTTCGCATTGCCGACACCCTGGTCAAGCTGCGTCAGTGACAGGCTGTGAGCCTTTTCCCGTATTGAGAGGAGTTGTCCTGCACTTTCGGCTTTCATGGTGGCTGAATCGATGGCTGCCTGTGCCTGCTGTTGTCTCATCGACAGGGCATCAGCCGGGCCGTTCAGCCTTGCAAACGCAGAGTCGAACGAAGAACGTGCCTGGTCTGTCTTTGCAGCCAGGTCGGTCGCCGGCCCCTGGGCCCTGGCGAGAAGGTCATCGCCGGCCTGTCTTTTCGAGGCATAGGCATCCTTCACCCTGTCGATACCGCCGGTAACCTTTGTCCCGGTATTATCAAAGGTTTTTTTAACTGAATCGGCAGGATTTTCTGCTTTTTCCTTGGTTTTTTCTTCACTTCCCCGGGCCATGCTCATCCCATATAAGAACTTTATGAATTATACACTAGAGTCGTTATTTATAGTTATGCCGGCATGGTACCTGCCCGAAAACCGTGCCCTTTGCAGGACCTGTTGGAGAATAGGGGTTCTTTTACCAAATAAAAACATGATAATCATTCCTTTTTATGATTGGATCCCTGAATAGGCCCTTTTAAACTCCCTGGTGAAAGGTTTTTCGCACTCTCCGAATGATTTATCAGCTCGTTCTCTGATGGTGTACCTGTATGAACCATGTGTCCGTCCTTCTTCTCCTGGTCCTGGGATGCCTGGTACTGGGTGCTGCCCAGGCATCCCCTGGTTCTCTGACATCCGACACCTCCGTTAAAAACCCTGAAGCCAATCCCACGCTGTACGTTTCATCATCATTTTTCTGGAGTAACGACGGACAGACGTACGGGAGTTATCCTTCCCCGGGACAATTGACACTTCCCGGGGTAATCTCTTCATCATCAGCGGCTGATATCTCAATCACTTCGGTTTCCGGCCCTTCTTCAGGGACGGCCGGGTCATCCATACTGGTATCAACGATGCTCCAGAATACGGGAAGCGTTGACACCCCCGCGGTCGATCTCTCCTTTGACCTGCTCGACAGCAGCGACCTGAACAGGATGTACCTGCTCGGGTCGACGAAAACCCTTTCCGGGCTGTCGACAGGCATGGTGATGACCTTTTCAACGACCTTGAAAATCCCTTCCGACATCCCGCCGGGTAATTATTATATCGCGGTGCAGGCCGACCCTCTCGGGAAAATCCCTGACCAGAACCCGGACAATAATATCGACTCCTCGATGCCGGTCACCATTGCAATACAGGCCTCGTCAGTAACGCCGACCCCCACGAGGACCATGAGTCCGACACCAACACCTTTTCCCCCCGTCACTCCTACGGTGACGGTTACGCCTGGCGGGACTCCTTCGGTGACACCCACCGGGACAGGGGCAACAGCAACCCCGACGGCAGCCACACCAACGGTAACCCCGACCAGGACCACAACACCGACAAAGACTCCTACGCGTCCCCCGGATTCAAAGGAATGCACTCTCATCTCCTCATCCACCGTTATTCAGAAATCCGGCAAATATTGTATAGACCGTGATTTTGCTGGATACATCAGGGTATCTGCCTCGTATGTGACCATCAACGGGTACGGACATACCATCTCCTCGTCTGACCCGTTGTCGGCTATTACCCTCGGGAATGCCTATGATGAAAAGACAGGCAAGTATGCCACCGTGACGGATGTCACGATCAAGGACCTCAACAGTGATGGTATAAGCATCACCGGAGACCATGCAAAAAAGATAACCCTGGAGAAGGTTTCGGTTCGGAATGTCAGGAAAGGCAATGCTTTAAACATGAACGGTGTTTCAGGGTTTACCCTGCGTTCTTCGGTCATATCAGACAATCCCGGTGATGGCACCAAGGTATGCAATGGTATCCGCTTAGAAGACGTGAACGGGATTATCATTGACAAGTCCACGATATCAGGAAACACCGGCACAGGATTGTTACTCCTCGGGGTCGGAAATGTCCAGTGTTCAGGAACGGCGTTCGAGGAAAATGCAAAAGGCGGGGTATACCTGAACAAATCAGCGGCAACCCTCACCAATACGAACCTCAAGTTCCTCTCCAACACCTTTTCGGGAAATTCCGGGTTCGGGATGTACACCGCCAGCGTCCGGGACCTGTCCGTTTCAAAAAATACGTTTACAAACAACGACATAGGGATTATTACAGCCCAGGACAACTCTCAAAAAGTGTGGATAGGTTCGAATGTCATGAGAGAAAACCGCCTTTCGGCGGTCAGGATCGAGGGACAGGATGCCACGGTCAGGGGTAACACCATCGAAGAAAACAAGAACGACGGGTCTGCCGATGCCATAACCCTGGCAGGGAAGAAAAATACCATTTTTGACAATACCGTCCGGTCGAATGACATCGGGATCAGGATCATCGGGGCGGCGACACAGAACACTATCTACAACAACCTCCTGAGCAACGACTTGAACTTCTACTTCCAGCCAGGTACCGGGAAATACAGTCCCGGGCCAGCGAAAAATGCCTGGAACATTGCGAAAAAGTCAGGGAAAAATATTGTCGGCGGGTCGAAGACTGGCGGCAACTACTGGGCGTTTCCGAACGGGACCGGCTTTTCGGAGACTGCTACTGACAAGGACCATGACGGGTTTGCGGATACCCCCTATGAGCTGACGACCCTGAACCGTGACGACCTGCCGCTTATCAAGCCGGGTCCGTGAGAAGGCGAAACAAAGCCTCCCTCTCAATCTTTTTTCAAAGGGACAAGACAATAGTGATTTGGAGACGTCAGTTGAAGGATTCGCCATCCTTCTCTGTAACGGAGCCGGGTCTGTTATCTGATTTCTCATCAGGTCGTCCGTTTAATGATGGTTGTTTCCAGATTTTCATAATTCAGTCCATCCGGTGAACGACGCCATGCCTGGCCCACCTTATCTATGGAGCCGGAACCTGAACTCCAGGTGGTCCTGAACCTGACGTCCCGGGTTTCATTTTCAACAAGGGGGATCTCAACCGATATGCCATAAAAAAAGCGATCATAATCCATGATTGAATACGTATCGCTGTCCTTGTCTTTTTTCTTTGTTTTCCAGTAGCCAATGCGTTCCCTGGCGACTGTATCATCGAGTTCACAATAATACCCCACAGTCCAGCCGATACCCTGGTCAGGGCTGATCCCCGTTTCAGAAGGTGGATTCGGAAATGGTATCCTGATCGTCTTCTCATTGACGATACGGCCTTCGGCAACAAAGGAATCAAGCCATAAGAGCGGGAGCTGTGTTTTCTTAATCTCAGACCATCTTTTTTTGAGTTCAATGTCTTCATCCCTGATCGTTGAAGGGTTGAACCGGACTGCGTGAGGTACCTGGTCGTATCGTTCTCCTTCGTGATCAGATCCTGTCCCAGTCACTTCCATGCCAATCACGACCGATGAATGATAAACGGGAGGATCTGAGAATGGAAAAGAATAGGGTACGATAGATATGAATGAAACCTTGCCCGTTGAGAAGATTTTCACCTTGTCCAGAATCGTGATAGACAAATGAAGCTGCCAGGTAACCGTGAGGCCTGCACGCATGTTCAACCATTTTCCGTCCCTGAATTCTTCTTTGCTTTCCGTTCCTGGCCAGGAACCGATACCGATCATATTTTTTTGCCGGATGGTCACTTCCCAGCACTCCTTCTGCAGCATCCCAAGCATCCTGATGATGAGGTGCTTCGGTTTTGCATCTTTCTTATCCATCCGGGGAGTGTCGAATGCGTTCTCACCGGTCTTCGGGACGAGAAGTCTCGGGCTCTTCTGACCTGTTGCAAGGATTTTCGCGACATCTGCTCCGTCATGAACAACGGTCTGGAGAAGGGTGACATAGACCATCGTTCTCTCTTCGTTTTCTCCTTCCCCTTCTGAAAGAAAGTACCAGTAAAAAGGAATGACTCCCCACCGTACCATTTCGCAGCCGAGGGAGAGGACGGTCCTCGGCCCAAGGAGACGGTCCATTTTCAGGGATTCCCGCTTTTTCCTTATACCGGCATAATCGACCGGCCAGATATCCTGGAACAGGGTAAGACGTTCATCCATCCTTTTATCGAACACTCCCTGCTTTGGTTCTCCTGATGAACCCTTGCCGGAGGGAAGGGTTATCCCGATAATATCGAACATCCTGCCGGCAAGGGTGATCTCGTCAGCCCTCTGGTCTCCAAGGCGTATCGGCCCCTTTCCCCCGAAAGCCTTGTCACATACGGTCCAGGTGAACTCCTCGTACTTCTTCGAGAGGGTTTCGTCCCTTGCCTGGCCCTTTCCAGACCCGCTCCCTGCCTTGTCGTCGGTCCTGACAGTTACAAGCCTGATGACAGGGTCGGAAACACCGGTGGGGTTGTCCCTGACAAACCCGTCATTATCAGTATAATTGGATTTTTCCCCCAGGGTATAGTTCATCGAAGCATATGGCTCCCACTCCTCGTCGACGAACTGTACGGTGCTTATCTCTACTTCTGAAGGTTTTTCCTCTTCATTCGCTGCTTCTTTTTTCTCTTCTTTCACTCCTGGCGCAGCAGCCCCTCCAGCAACAGTATCGGATGCTGAATCCAGGTCGCCGGTTTCACTTCCGGTAGACGTGGAGTCTGTACCGGCAGCCATATCTTCTGCCGAAGGTTCATTCTCACCCGGGGTTTCTTCAAAACCACTCGTCGATGATTCGCCGCCTGGTTCAGTTTCAGCCCCATTTTGAGAACCTTTCCCCTTTTTTTGTTCATCTTTGCTGGTTTTATCCTTGGCCGCACTTCCTCCGGGAGCTTTCAGGAGCTCATATCCCGGGAAAACGGACTCCTCGCCCTTTTGCTTATCCCACCTCTCCTTCCGCGGCGATGAGGGGGAGATATCGGGGACCGTTACTTCGATCGGTTCACCCATTGTACCTGTCTCCAGGATATCACGAATCCTTTTAATTTCCGGATGACCATGCCAGCCGGGAAGGAATCTGAGGTACCTCCTTCTGGTCCGTTGCCGGGAATACCCCTGGTTCCGTCCTGGAAACTGATGCCTGCTACCTGAAGGGCGAAATAAGGGTAGGAGGAATCATTATAAAATAGCCGGAAATTGCAGCAGATATGTCTTTTCAGGCGATCCAGGTGCCCTGCATCCATTATCTTTCCCGTCCTTACATCCCGATCTGTTCCTTGGCCTGCAGGACTTTATCCTTGGCCTGGTTGTAGGTCTTTTTCATCCCCTCGATTTTAGCTGCGGCCGTTGCCCGTGCCTCATCAGCCTTCTTCCGCACTTCCTCGATCTTCCGGTCCGCATCCTTTACGAGTGTTTCTGCTTTTTTCTTTGAGGACTCTATCTGGTCCTGTGCCTGCCCGACCGTATCATCAAACTTTTTCTTCCCTTTTTCCAGCTCTCCGGTTACCTTCTTCCCGGCATCCGCGAGGTCCTTCTTTGCATCTGCGATCCTGTCTTTCACCTCCTTCTCCCTGCCAGCGATTTCCTTTATCCCGTCTTCTGCCGTCTTCTGTGCCGATGCCACCTCTTCCTCGCATTTCTTTTGGATTTCTGCAACCTTCCCTGACACCTTCTCACGGGTGTCTGAAACCGCATCACCCATCGTGTCACCGACTGCCCCGGCTGTATCCTCTACCGATTCCTGAAGTTTCCTGACCTCTTCTTCCGCCTTTTCCCTGATCCCGGCGACCTCCTCAAGTGCCTTGTCCTTCAGTCCCGTAACCTTGTCCTTCAGACCGTCGAGCTCCCCCTCGACTTTTCCCAGCTCCTCGCCGGCCTTCTTCTTGTATTCCTCGTATTTTGATTTTATTTCTGAAACAGACTTTTCAAATTCCTTTTTCTTCTCCATGACTTCCTTTTCGAGCTTTGCTACCTCCCCAAGCACCTCCCGGGCTGCTTTTTCTGCCTCCTTTTTCAATTCCTCTGCCGCAGCAATCATCTCCCGGGCGGCCCTGTCCAGTTCGGCAAGGAGCGAATTGATCTCCACCAGCATCTTCTCGAGTTCCATCTCCCCGGTCTCGATGGCGTCGAGCAGGCGGAGTTTGATTTCTTCGAGGGCGTTTTCGAGGGAAGCAAGCTGTTCCCCGAGCGGGTTCGTGAAGCCCGGGAGTGACGGACTCTCAGGCATCGCCGGCAGGGGTGATTCGGCCTCCTCGATGACCGCCTTCCTGACCCAGTTGACCCTGGACAGGAAGCCTTCCTTCTTGTTGAAATGATGGGTTATCCCCGTGACTTCAAACTCCCCGTTCATCTCCCCGTCGGGCATTTCCTTGATAGAGATGGTGTCCCCCACCCTGACATGGGCGCTCCCGAGGGTGGTTATGGTCCCGGAAAGCGGGGTTAAGATGGTCTCAAGGTACGCACGGGCGACCTTTTCTGCCGACTCCTTGTCCCGTACGACCGGGTCCTCGATGACGAAGGTTACATCGCCTGAACCGGCCGAGCCCTCGACCGCCTTCTTCGTCCTCCAGTGCGACGTGTCGGCGCCCTTGAAACTCGCCGGGCTCTCGCCAAGGACCTTGACCGAAGCGGTGACCGGCGTCGGGTGCTGTACCTCGTACGACAGGATGTCCCGTCCATACTTGAATGGTTTCGGTGTTGTGCGACGGTACTGGCGAAAAACGAGTTTTCCCTCGAAGGTCATGTAAAAATCGAAACCGCATTTCCTGGCGATGTCACGGATGTGCATGTAGGCACTCCTGGTATCGTCCACGATATACATGGGAAAGGAGATCCCGTCCTCAACCTTCTCCTCCCGGATCCCGAATGACTTGGCGATGTCGCTGACGATGTCCCCGGCGGTCTGTTTTTCGTATACCTTGTTCTGGTTTCTCCTCGTCAGAAGGTTCATCATCGAGTAACCGGCCAGGTGGATGGCCTTGATGGACGGAGTTATCCTGTCAACGGTCCCCGTGAACACCTTGGAGAGACTGCCCTCGTAACCGAGGCTGATGGTAACCGGGTCCCCCTTCTTGATGTCCTTCGTCTTCTCACCGGTCTTTATTACGAGGTCAAAGGTATCAAGGGGAATACTGAGGTCCAGCTCGACAGCAGCCCGTACGACCTCCTGGGTGTTGCGGGAGTCAAAGGTAACGGATCCTACCTTGATTTCATATGCCGGTTTCTGCATGCTGGACTCGTTTTCGTGCCCTGTGGTTCCTGATGATCTGTTCCTGCTATCGGTCTTTCCCTGTGCGATATTCTTTTTATCAAGGGGTCACTTTTTGCTGCCTTTTTTACCTTTTTTGGGTTCTGGCTGCTCTTCAT
The DNA here is from genome assembly GCA_964530035.1 of uncultured Methanoregulaceae archaeon. Taxonomy (GTDB): domain Archaea; phylum Halobacteriota; class Methanomicrobia; order Methanomicrobiales; family Methanospirillaceae; genus KLAP105. The sequence goes on along the minus strand of CAZGXZ010000019.1, from coordinate 3,829 downwards.
CAGGCTGGTCACCTGACGGTGCCTTTCCTGAACCCCTACCGGGATCTTCCGATTCATCCCGGGTTCCAGAACTATAATCTGGTTCTGCCTCGTCCCCCGTCAGACTGTCACCGGGTGCATCCCCACCAGGAGTCTCCCCTTCATCTCCCTTTTCCGCTGATGAGTCCGGACCACTGCTTTCATCAGAATTATCCTCTTCGCCCCTGCCCGATTCACCAGACACCGGCTCCTCACCGGGTTTCTCCAGGCCGGTTGTCTTCTCCGGGACCCCGCCAGATTCATCCTCTGATCCCTCACCGGTCCCTTGTTCCCGGCTCTCGTCCTCATTCCCGGGTTCCTCTCCTGGTTCGCCGCCCTCGTCGGATCCACCTCCCTCTTCTTCAGGGCCCGTTCCGCTGCTTTCGCCCTCACCACCTCCCGAGCCTACGGCAACGGTCTCTTCGATGCCTTCGTACTCCTTGTCTTCGACGGTTACCCGGTACGTACCTGCCGGGACGTCCTCCTTCCGGTAGACACCTTCCCCGTTCGTCGTCAGCTTGTACTCCGCCGATGCGCTTTTCAGCAGCACGCTGACGCCTGGTTTCGCCTTGCCATTCCCGTCAAGTACCTTCCCGGTAACGACATTGATCGAATCCCGGGTCTTTTCGGCCTCCTTGTCAAGCCATTCCTTCGCCTCCTCCTTCCTGGTCGGAGGTGTCGTCGGCTCTGGGGGAGGTTCCTTGTACTCTCTCAAAACAAGCGTGTACTCGAACATCTCGGGAACGCCGGCGGTTTCCTTCACGACAAATTCCTCGATGACGACCTTGGTAACATCGCTCGCACCCGAGATATCCGAGTTGAACGGGAGCTGAACACCCTGCTTGTACTTGGAACGGACCATTTCCAGGGTGTTTTTCGCTGTCTCCCCATGAAACGAGCCGTCGAAGGATATCCTGACCGGTTCCCGCCCGAGGTCCTGGAAGACATTTCCCTGCATCCCGGGGATTTCATGTTCAACGATGGCCCGCCGGTCAGCCGTGTTGATCTTTGTCACTGTCCTGACATCGATCGGCGACCCGGGCTGGTTCCTCCAGATAAGCCGTATGCCGTCGAGCTCGATGTTCACAGGACCCCCCCGTACCGTGCGAGTTCATCAGAAAGGACTCTCCCGATTTTTCGTCCGAGGTCCCGGAGTTCCCGTTCATCACTGGTGTCCCTGACCTGGACGGTGATGTGGAAATCATTATGGAAGTGGTTGGTTGTTCCTGCCGGTGCCGGTGTATACTGGTGAGAATCCCTGTTCATGATGAGTGAAGGTGTTGCCACCGGGGGAGGTACAGGTACTATAGACGCAGGTGGAGGTGGTGACAGGGAGGGCCGCGGTACAGCAAGGATTGACATTCCGGGTGCCTGCAGAAACGCCGTCCTGGAACCACTCTCCAGGAACCTCAGGTCAGGGACCATAGAAGGGCCCTGGTAAGCCCGGGTGGTCATACCGGGTCCTGCTCCCCCGATATCCTGAACCTGATCTGTCATGCAGGTCACGATCTCCCGCAACACGCTTTCCTGGCGTTCCCTGAAGGACCGGGCGGAGGCCGTAACCTGGCGTACCGGGGTTTCTATTGTCCTGACCCGTTCCAGGAGCTCCTGGAATGCCGAATGGTACCGGGACAATACCCCTAAACCCGTGGCAAGGGGCGACCCGGGTGCGGAATGGTAGGAAATGAGGAGGGAAAGCGGGTGTGCGGTGTCCTGGACGGACAGGCGACCTTCTGGTGGCTCCCTGACAGGCGAAAGCCCTGCGGGTACCGGAGGAAGGAGCGGAGATAACACCTCGATGGCACTGTCCAATCCGGATATTGACTCCTTTGGAGTTTCCTTCTGCCCCTCAAAAGATTCCTTCCGGGGAGCAAAGGTCGGAACTCCAACACGATAGGAAGGGACCTTGTGCATGAAGGACCGGGTTTCACCATGGGTTGATGAAGGGGAGGTGGCAGGTGCCAGTGCATGCTGTCTCCGGGTCGGAACGTCACCCAGGGGAGTGCGACGTTCCATCACGGGTGGCCACAGGTGAGTAACACTACCTCCTGCCTGGCTGAACAGGAACCTGAATATCCCCCCGGGGCGCACTTCCGGACTTTTTTCTGAACGATCCGTTCTTTCTCCGTCCACCTCCGGATAGGCCTTGTCATCCCGGGCTGCCCGGGCGATCTGAGTATCCCGCGAGACGAGCCCTTGAAAGATACTATGAAGGATCACCGCCCCGGTATGGTCATACCAGGAAAAGAGGCGGGATGATCGTGCGAGAATATCCCTGACCGCCACAGGATCCCTTGCCGGCTCCTTAGTGGATGCCGGCGTAACGGATTCATGAACGCCTCGATCTCCTGGTTCATCGTCTGATGTAGGCCGTGGAACGGAAATGGGGGTTCCGGCTCCATCTCCCCCCACGTATCCTGTTTCCTGTTTTCTCTCCGTACCGGCTGCCGGCAGGTGGAATGCCGCGAGAGAGGCCGTTCTCCCGGGACGTGGTCCCAAATACCGGTCACTATCACCAAGAGGACTCTGAAGGGTGTGGGAAATGACCTCCCTGGACATGATTGCCAGTTTTGTGTAGGATGCAATTCTGCTCATGAAGGAAGGGACCTGCGGGCGGTCGTGAAGCGGCTTTTCCTGAATGAAAACCCCTGCCCCTCGCGGTTCTTTTGAGGCACCAGGGTGTCCGGGTTCTTTCAGGTTCAGAATTCCGGGAATGGATGCCGGTCCTGAGGAGTGATAGTATGTATTCCAGATGGCGGTGGTATCGGCCCTCGAAAGAACAGAAAGGGAAGACCAGACGTGAATGTCAGAATAGGCAGGAATTGAGGGGCGGTGTTCCGGCACCGGCCTGTCTTCGTGCAGTTTCGGTTTTCCCGGTGCGGTTTGCAGGTGGAACGGAGATGTTGAAAGCTCCGACAGGTTCCTCCACCACGAGAGGAGAAGGCCAAGCACGGAAAAAAAACCTGTTCCTGCCCCTGATGACTGGCAGAACAGGTGACCTGACTGTCGTATCCCTGCCTTGTGACACCGGTAGACACTCCGCACAAGGACCTCAACCGGGTCCTGGTTCTGATTTTCCACCTTCCTTCTACTCATGACACCCCCCTTCAGGAATGCCTCCCGTGTTTTCGTACCATCGTATGTCTATTGGTTTGAAACGGCAGTTCATCGGGCAGGTCAGGACTCGTCTTCCTCGTCATCAAGGAAGAGGAACCTCGTTACGCCGGGCTCTCCCTGAGCCGAAGCGGTTACGTGCTCCATGCGGTGGTTGTATGCGGTAAAGAGGAAGTGGACCTGGTCCCGGGTCAGGTCTTTCGGGCTTGGTGCAAGTTTATACCCGAAATCAAGGCAGAGCGCCGCTAGTTCCCTCCCGTCCGGAGACTCCACCAGTTGTTCGATCTCTACCTTTTTTGTTGCGCAACCTGTCCGGCGCTCATCCCGGAAAGTTCGAGTACCTTCATCCCGATGAACTCCGGGACGCCGAATTTCATCTCGGCGACTTCTTCAGGGCTGAGCGAAGGGTCCTTCATACCAAGGGACACGGCAAGCCGCAATGCCTTGAAATGCCTGACCGGGTCGATCTTCCCCACGTCAGGCTCACCGTCCCCGTTCAGGGGTATCTGGCCGATGATGGCAAACACGTCACCGAGTTCACCGTCGGTGAGAGGCCTTATGATGACCTCAGCGTCATACCCTGGCACAACAAGGGTTTCAGACCGTTCCTTTCCCTTGAGAATATCGTCCTTGGTCAGCTTTTTCATCCCGTGCCCCTTTCATCCCTCACTTGTCCCCGGTAACTTCCTTGCAGGTG
>CAZGXZ010000018.1:0-22662 GCA_964530035.1 uncultured Methanoregulaceae archaeon | reverse complement strand
AAGACACCTGAGTCAGGGGAGTTCGTGAGCAGGGGGTCGTTCATCGTCCGCGGCGAGCGGGAGTACTTCAGGGACCTCCCGCTCCGGACCTCGGTCGGTCTCACGAGGGAACCGGAAATGGCCGTGATAGGTGGTCCTCCAGAGGTCGTCAGGGCACGGTCGGCAGTCTCTCTCGAGATCCAGCCAGGGACTTTTGAACCGAATGACATCGCACGGAAAATTACCAGGACCCTGAGGGAACGGATCCCGGAGAACGAGCGTCCGGGCTGGAAAGCCGTGCTGAACACCGAGGCGGTCGCAGCATTCATCCCTCCGGGAGGTTCCGACATCGTCGATGAAGGCTGAATTCGGCGACCTCATCAGGTCCTTTGGAGAGGTCAGGCTGTTCCCGGAAAGTATCGACGACCTCTGGCACTTGAGCCTCCTCATATCACCGGATGACCTTGTCTTTGCAACGACTCTCAGGACAACAGAGACCCAGGCTGACAAGATACGACCTGAAAAGGCGGAAAAACGGCCTGTAAGGCTTGGCATCCGGGTCACGAAGGTCGAGTTTCACGACTTCGCCCTGAGGTTGCGGGTGAGCGGGGTAATTGAGCAGGGAGTGGACATCGGGTCCCACCATACCCTCAATATCGAGCCCGGTTACGAGATCTCGGTCATCAGGACGTGGCTCCCGGTCGACCTCGAACGCATCGAACGGGCGGTGAAAGGCTCCCTGTACGATGTTGTGCATGTCCTGGCGGTCGAACATGGCGAAGCCGAGTTGTACCGGATACGCCAGTTTGGCCCTGAACAGGTCCGCTCCTATACCGCAGGAAGCGGGAAGGGATTTGGGTCCGACCACTCGACGGCATTTTTCGAGGATATCTGTAAAGACCTGAAGGATGTCACCGGGCCGCTCATCGTCGCCGGCCCGGGGTTTGTCAAGGACGACTTCGTGAAGTTCGCAAAGTCAGCAGGGTGTATCTGTGCAAAGGAGCTTGTCGTTTCGGAGACCAGGCGTTCAGGATACGGTGCTGTCCAGGAGGTCATCGGCAACGGGCTCCTGGAGGCACTGAACGGGGACCTGCAGCTGAAACGCGAGGTGCGGCTCATCGAGGACCTCATGGCCCGTATTGCACGCGATGAACCCGTGGCATATGGCAGGGAGGAGGTAACAAAGGCAGTACATTTTGGTGCAGTCTCTCACCTCCTCATAGAGGACACGCTCCTTCGCGAACCCGGCATATCTGCACTGTCGGATGAGGTCTTCCGCCAACGAGGCGAAGTTACGGTTCTCTCTTCAAGGTTCGAACCGGGAAAACGGCTGATTGCCCTGAGTGGGATCGCGGCGCTCCTCCGGTATCCGATAACCTGAATGGCGGTGCAGATCATCCCGGACAGGGGTGACATGAAACCATCAGGCCAGGTTTCAGGGTACCCGGGATCCCCGTCTTCCATCGACCTGTCGGCACATGCGAGAGGGTCTGCCCGGGCCCCGGTTCATGCCAATATGCGGAGACAGAGCCTCCAACCCATGATACAATGTCATGGAGAGGCTCTCATGAGGGGGCCTGCAAAAAAAAGGGCCAAACTCAGATGTACATGTTACCCTCTTCGTCCTGCCCGGCATGATGAAAAAGGGTGATCGTTACATCAGCTCAGCCGTGGCCGGGCTCCTTGACCGCAGTCCTTTCATGCTCGCGTACCCATTCCGCATACCTTTTCCTGAGGAGGATAATCTCCTCGTTTGTAAGATCTTTTCGCTTGGAATGGTGGAGGAACGCCTCCAACTGCCTGATGATGCTGTCCGCTGTGTTGAAGTCCTCAACTTCCAGGAATGCCTCTGCGTTCTGGACATTTATTGCCTCGCTGCAGAGGGGGCAGAGCTTGAACCTCTGGAAATGATCAACGTAGGTAAAGGACCGGCACCCAGGGCAGCGGATCACCAGGTACATCGCATGGGTGATAGGTCTTTACGCTCAAATAGATTCCGATGGGTTTATATCCGATTTCCCGGAGTTCCCGGGAAGGATGTTTAAAAAACCCAGACATGCCAGAACAGGGAATACGAGGGGCAGTGAGTAGTATTTTTTCTTTCATCCCCGCCATCCACAGGAAAAGATCCATTCCAGGCCAGGGTAATCCCAAAACAGGCAGTACCTGGAGAAGATGGACTCCCCGTCAAAAATACATCGGGATGTAAGAAAAAGGGCCTTGAGATGCCTTCCGGCACAATCCCTGGTTACAGAATGACATTCAATACGCCGACCACTACCGCAACGCCAACCGCAAGAGCGATAACGCTGTACGGGCTGATATGGACGGCGCGCTTGTCCTCACTGTCATAATAGTTGACAAGTCCCGCCGAGGAGATGAGACGGCCACCGCTCTTCTTCGCCATGCGATACTATTTCGTTCTCAAGCCTCTTAAAATGGGTGGTGTGGCATGGGGCAACATGAGCAGCTCATCGAAGGACTTGCCCTGACAGGGAGCGACCTTGAACCAAGGGCGGTGAGGATCTGTGTAGAGGACGGAAGGATTCACCGTATCGAGGACCTGAAGGTGGCATGCGGTCGCTGGATATGTCCGCATTTCTGGAATTCCCATACCCATACGGGCGACACGGTTGCCATGGACACCATGCATGGTGGTGACCTCACGACTCTTGTCACCCCACCTGATGGCCTGAAGCACCGCATCCTCAAAGCAACACCGGATGAACGGTTGAAAGGTGCCATACGATCAAGCCTTGTCTCCATGACAGGGTCGGGAACTGCCGGATGTGCCGATTTTCGCGAGGGAGGGGTCATGGGAGTACAGGCATTCCGTGATGCCTCGCAGGACCTCCCTCTGAAGACGGTTGTTTTCGGCAGGGATGGGGGAGAATCGATAGCGGACGGGCTGGGCATCAGCAGCACCCGTGACGTCCCTGAGGCGGCCCTGCTCGCGGAAGATGCACGAAGGATGGGAAAACTGGTCGCGGTCCATGCAGGTGAGAGGGACCGGGGTGATATCCCTGAAGCGCTTTCACTCTCCCCTGACCTTATCGTCCATTTTACCCATGCATCCAGGGAAGACATTACATGGTGTGCGGAACGGCAGGTCCCGGTCACCGTGTGCGCACGTTCGAACTGGACACTCGGGGTGGCCGGTTCTTCCCGTCGTCCTCCCCTGGAGGAGATGATCAGGTCGGGCTGTAAACTTCTCATTGGAACGGATAACGTGATGTTTGTCCAGCCTGACCTTTTTTCCGAGATGCAGTTTATCTCATTTGTCTATGGCGTTGAACCGCGTGAGATCCTGCAGTCTGCTGTGCGCGGTTTTGATGTTTTCAGGGAACCCAATTGGATTGAGGAAGGGAATATAGCTTCATTTTTCTGGATAGAGACCGAAAAAACGAATTTCAGATACACTCATGACCCCGTCGCAACCCTTGTGAGACGCGGCTCGGCGGCTTATATCTCAGGTAATGTTTTTAGTTTGCATTAAACAATAATATTGGCAGTTTTATCACGAGTGGTTTCATGTTTCACTCAATTCTTGTTGCAATCGATGGGTCCCGGGCAAGCGAGGGAGCTTTGGAAATGGCGGTGCATGAAGCACATACATGGAAAGCATCCCTTCACATTGCATATATCGTTGAAACGGGATTGTTCGCGTCTGTCCCGCTGGACAACACGGTCGAGGTAATGTACAGTATGCTGGAAAAGGAGGGTGCATGTGCACTTGAGAAGGCAAAGGAAAAGGCTGCCGAAAAGGGCGTCACCGCTGCCGTCTATACCCGTCAGGGACATGCCGGCTCTGAAATCCTCAAGCTGGCCCAGGAAGTGAGGGCTGACCTTATTATCATGGGATCCCACGGCAAAAGCGAGGTCGACCGTCTCCTCCTCGGTAGTGTGAGCTCGTTTGTTGTGTCACACAGCCCTGTCACAACCATGGTGGTGAGATCATAACGACCGGGCTTGTTGTCTCGGAGTTCATGACCTCGGACGTGGTCACGGTCGAGATACCCGGCAACCGTGACGATGTGCTCAAGATACTGAAAAGAACGGGAATCTCCGGGGTTCCGGTCCTGAAAAGCGGGAAACCCATCGGGATCATCACGAGAAAGGACCTCCTCCACAAGTCCGAAGAGACTCAGCTCGGGCTTCTCATGACACCCGACCCCCTGACTATCAGTCCTGATGCTCCCATTGAGCAGGCCGCTGAAATCCTCGTAGAGAACCACATCCGTCGTCTGCCCGTGCTTGACGGGGACCACCTCGCAGGCCTTATCAGCGTTGCAGACCTTATCACCGCCATATCCCAGCTCCGCATCAAGGAAGAGATCAAGTCCGAGTATATGAGCAGGACGTATGCCCTCTGGGAGGAGACACCCCTGCCTCTCGTCGGGAGGGTCATGGAGATATCAGGCTTTGAGGCCATACCCATCCTGGATGCCGAAAGCCGCCTCCAGGGCATCATTTCCGAACGGGACCTCATCAGGAACTCGAGCATCGAGGACTCGGTCGAGGTAAGTGACTTTTCAAACGGGACGGATGATGACGAATGGACATGGGAGAGCATCAGGGACATGCATTCCATCAGCTACGGAATCTCCAAGGTCCAGCTTCCCATGCGGCCGGTCAAGACGGCCATGGTCAGGAACGTCGTCGCAATCCCGCCAAATGCAGAAGTCAGCGAATGTGCCCTGAAAATGAAGAGGGCCAGGGTGGACCAGATCCCCGTGGTGAACGGTGAGAAAAAGCTCGTGGGGATGCTCTTTGACAGGGAACTCATACGGGTCCTGTGCACAGCACAATAGAATACCTTTTTATCGCCCAAACCCATTTAATTAATATCGCGCTTTTGAAGCATTTTCACAGCGTTTACAGTTTTGGGGTGTTTCAATGAATCATCCGTACCAGGAACCTATGACCGGTACGACAACCGTCGGCCTGATTTTTGAAGACGGCGTCGTCCTGGCTACAGAGAGGAGGGCGACGATGGGGTATTTCATCGCCTCCAAGAAAGCCAAGAAGATCTACCAGATCTCGGAGCGGATCGGGATGACGACAGCCGGCGGGGTGGGTGATGCCCAGCAGCTGGCCAGGATCATGACGGTTGAGTGCAGCCTGTATTCCATCAGGAGAGGTCGTACGATCCAGGTCAAAGCCGCCTCGACACTGCTCTCGAACCTCCTGAACATGAACCGGTACTACCCGTACTATGTCCAGCTCCTGATCGGGGGAGTCGATGATTCAGGGCCAGTCCTGTACTCCGTTGACGCGCTTGGTGGAGCAGGGCAGGAAGACGATATCGTTGCAACCGGATCCGGTTCACCCATGGCCTACGGGGTTCTCGAAGACCGTTTCCGAAAGGACATGTCAGAGGACGAAGCGGTCGAACTTGCCATCAGGGCACTCAAATCGGCCATGAAACGTGACGCGGGATCAGGTGAGGGATACCACTGCGTCGTCATCACACGCGATCACTACAGGGAAGTAACGGAAGACGAGATGCAGAATAAACTGACTGCAATCACCGCATAATCACTTTTTTTAAGGACTGATCTTTCTCATGCTTATCGAAGAGCGGCTCAAGGAGCTCAAGGACAAGATTAATGAAAAAGTGCCGAGGGGCATCAACGTAACCCAGGTTGAGTTTGAAGGGCCTGAGCTGGTCATCTATACCGATGACCCGAAAAAGTTCGCCGATGAGGCGGACCTCATCAGGGTCCTGGCCCGCGACCTGCGCAAGCGAATTGTTGTAAGACCGACAAAGCTCGAGGAGCCTGAACGGGCTGCCGACCAGATCAGGTCTGTCGTGACGGAAAACGCCGGCATTACAGATATTTTTTTTGATATCGACACCGGGGAGGTTGTAATCGAGGCTGAGAAACCCGGAGTCGTCATCGGCAAGAACGGTGCAACGTTGCGGGAGATAACCCGGCATATAGGCTGGACTCCGAAAGTGGTGAGGACTCCGCCCATCGAGTCCAACACGGTAAAACAGATCAGGCAGTACCTCCGCTCGGTCAAGGAGGAACGAAAGGAACTGATGAGGACCATCGGGAGACGGATCCACCGTGACCAGACCTCCAAGGACCAGTGGGTCCGGGTTACCACCCTCGGCTGCTGCAGGGAGGTAGGGCGCGCCGCCTTCCTCCTCAGCACCCCCGAGAGCCGGATCCTCATCGATTGTGGAGAAAAACCTGACAACAGTAACAACATTCCCTACCTGTATGTCCCTGAGATAAGCCCCCTCTCCCAGCTTGATGCCGTCGTCCTCACCCATGCCCACCTCGACCACTGCGCCCTTGTCCCCCTCCTCTTCAAGTATGGATTCGAGGGGCCCGTCTACTGTACCCCGCCTACGCGCGACCTCGCCGCCATGCTCCAGCTTGACTATCTCGATGTCATCCACAAGGAGGACAAGAAAGTCCCCTACAGCTCGAATGAGGTAAAGACATTCATCAAACACTCAATCCCCATCAATTACGGAAATGTTACCGATATCGCCCCGGATGTCAAGCTGACCTTCCATAATGCAGGACATATCCTCGGGTCAGCGATTGCCCATTTCCATATCGGCGACGGGCTGTACAACATCGCCTTCACCGGTGACCTCCACTACGGGAGAAGCAGGTTGTTCAACCCGGCGACCAGCCAGTTCCCCAGGCTTGAGGCGTTGTTCATCGAGAGTACCTATGGCGGTTCGCAGGACAACCAGCCACCGCGTGCAGAGGCTGAGGAAAAGCTGTACGAAACGGTGACGGAGGTCATCTCACGGGGTGGAAAGGTCATTATCCCGGCCTTTTCGGTAGGACGGTCCCAGGAAGTGATGCTCGCCCTGGAAGAAGGCATGCGGAAGGAGCAGATCCCGAAGGTCAAGATCTTCCTCGACGGGATGATCCGCGAGGCGACCGCCATTCACACGACCTACCCCGAATACCTCAACAGCGACCTGCGGAACCTCATCTTCAAAGAGGGAATGAACCCCTTCCTGGCCGAGTTTTTTACCGCCGTTGATTCCTCTGACATGCGTACGAAGGTCATCACGGGTGAACCCTGCGTGATTATTACCACGAGCGGCATGCTGAACGGAGGCCCGGTCATGGAATACCTCATGAACCTCGCGGCAGATGAGCGCAACGCCCTGATATTCGTCGGGTACCAGGCAGACGGAACCCTCGGGCGAAGGATCCAGAAGGGATGGCGCGAAGTGCCGATCGGGAGCCGGGAATCAATCGTCATCAACCTCGAAATCGTTACCGTCGATGGGTTCTCAGGCCATTCTGACCGGCGCCAGCTGATGAACTTCATCCACCACATCCAGCCCAAGCCGGAAAAGATCTTCACGATCCATGGTGATGAAAACAAGACGATCGACCTTGCATCGTCAATCTACAAGCGAAACCATATTGAGACCCATTCCCCGATGAACCTCGAAACATACCGCATGGTCTGAATGCTCCAAAACCGAATAACGGCCTGTTTCGGCGTTTTTGTCGTAATGGCCCTCTCGAATGCCGTGGTCCCGGTGCTCCCTTCCCTTGCGGGCGGGACAACGGCTCAGGGGCTGATCTACTCAGCCTATTTCGTGGGAGCGTTCCTCATGACGCTTCCCGCCGGGTTGTTGGCAGATCGGATCGACCCGGTGCGGCTTGTCCAGGCCGGGCTCGGGATAACCCTTCTCAGCGGTATTGGTTTTTTACTGGCACCCGGGGGATTTTATCCCATCCTGCTGGCACGGCTTTTCGAAGGTGTCGCCGGAGGGCTCTTCATGTCATCTGCGCTCGCCTGGGTAAACGAGCAGTCCGACCATGAACGGTTGTCCGGAATATTCATGGCGATGCTGAATGCGGGCCTTGTCGTCGGTCTCCTCGCTACCGGATGGCTTGTCGAGATGGTCCATGACCCCTACTCGGGACTTGCTGTATTCACCGCAGCATCTCTCGGGGCATTCCTCCTCTCACTGGCCATGAGACCGGGAACGGCGATGCCAAGGGAGTGGGGGACATTTCCTGAGGAAACCGCCATAAGGCGGCTTGTAAGGGTCGGGAGCCAGTATTACTGGCTCTGGATATCTGGCATTATCCTTATCGGGGCATCAGGAGTCGTCACTGCGATATACCCGGACTACTCGGACCTCAACCCGTCCAGCCTCGCCATGGCGGTGGCGGCTATGAATATCGCGACCATGGTGACGGTCATGTCCATCTCGAGGATGGCACTCCCCCCGGTCCCCTCGATACGCATATCAGCGCTCCTTCTGGCCGCGGCCATGATTATCTGCCTTCTATCCCCATGGGGATTCATCCTTGTCGGGATTACCCAGGGGGTGATAATACTCTCCCAGATGGCATTCCTTGCCGAAACCGAGGTCCAGCAGGGGACCGTGATGGGGGTGTTCAATACGGCAAGCTACTGCGGGATGTCCATACTGCCATCGATGGCCGCGTTTGTTGCTGAAATGGGAGGGTTCCCCGTGGCATTCATCAGTACCGCAGCACTCTGCCTCCTGGCAGCGGCCATCGTCGGCCGGTGTTCGGTCTGTCGCGTGCAGAAACCCGGACGTCTGTTGACCTGACGACTGCGAGGGATACCATGGATACCCCTGACCTTCCCCCATACGAGGATATGATACTATCCGGGGCTCATCATGGAAATTTTCCACCCCCCGTCCCGGCTGGGGGAAGGATTGTTGGATTTATAGATATCGGGACGAATTCAGTCCGGCTTCTTGTTGTCAGGATCAATGCAAACGGTTCATACGTGATTCTCACCCGTCAGAAAGGCACGGTGCGACTCGGAGATGGTGCCTTTGAATGCGGGGTGCTCTCCGCAGCCGCTGTTGACCGTTGCGTAACGTTATGCCTTCATCTTGTCGAGCTGGCCAGGTCCTTCCGTGTGGAGGAGATCGTGACGGTCGCGACCGCGGCCACCCGGGAGGCCGGGAACTGCCGCGATCTCCTGACACGGCTCAGACACGAGGTCGGTATCGATGTCCGGGTTATTTCAGGCCGTGAAGAGGCCCGTCTTATCTACCTTGGAGTTACCGGGGGTGTCGAGATCCCGGAAGGGGAAACCGCCCTTTTCATCGATATCGGCGGCGGAAGCACCGAGGTCGTTATCGGTAACCGGTCGCAGTACCTGTACCTCGAAAGCCTCAAGCTGGGTGCGATCCGGCTTACGAACCATTTTTTCCCTGACGGGGCTCAGACACCGGTAGATGAGCAGTCCATCCACCACCTGAAGGAGTACATAAAGGACACCGCCGTACGGGTAATCCAGGAGGCAGAAAAACACGAGATCTGTCACTGTTTCGGGAGCTCAGGGACGATAGAAAACCTTGCGGAAATCGCAGCACGAATGGCGGGATCTGAAACCGTTTCCGGGATGCTGACCATACCAAAAAAAGACCTGTCCAGGGCAATGTCAGCCCTCTGCCAGATGTCACTCAATAAGCGACGTTCCCTACCAGGGATGAACCCTGACAGGGCTGACATCATCATCGGGGGAGGGCTGATCATCACCACCCTGATGGAGGATTTGCACGTTGAAACCCTTACCGTTTCGAACAGGGGACTGCAGGACGGCCTCCTCGTGGATTATCTCTCCAGGATTGAAAATTTTCCCCTTCTTTCCGGGCTTTCGCTCCGGGAGCGGAGCATCGTCCAGATCGGAAGGTCATTCGGTATAAACGAGTACCATGCACGGACCGTGGCCGAGACCGCGCTTGAACTGTTTGAATCAGGTTTCGAGGCGGGCCTGCACGACCTGGGTGCATGGGAGCGGGAGATGCTTGAATACGCTGCATTCCTGCATGATATCGGGTCTTCGATCAGTTATGTCAACCACCAGGCGCATTCGGCATACATTATCAAGAACGTGGAACTCCTTGGTTTTGACAGGACAGAGCAGGCTTTCATGGCCCATATAGCCAGGTATCACAGGAAAAAAAGTCCCGGGAAAAAAGTCCCGGCTGACCCTGACCTGCCGCACCACATGGTTCACCGGGCTCTTGCCCTCTCAGCCTTTCTCCGTCTTGCAGAGAGCCTGGACCGCAGTCATACTGCTCTCATCAGGCATGCCCGTTTCGTTGAACGGGACGATGAATCCGTTTTACTTTATATCGAGGCCCGGGGAGACTGCCATCTTGAGGTCTGGGGCGTTGAGAATGAAAAAAAGGCTTTTTCAAAAGTGTTTCATGCCGACCTTCGTTTCCGGGTAGCAATAAAACCATGAAAATGGCCATTCACAGGATATCCGCCTTTCCCGACTGCCAGAACCTGCCGGTTTCCACATCTATCAGGGTTACATATCCCCCGTAACCGGCACCCGTATCACAGAGGGTGACGTTGTGAAGGACAACCGGCTCGTCGGAACCAGCCGCAGCCTGTGTTCTCGTGTGACCTATGAAAACATGACGGTATCCTGTCACCGGTCGTTGCCTGCTGTAATCCATCAGTGTCCGGTCCCACATGAGATCGTACTGGTCCTGCTCGGAGAGGGGGCGCTGAGGGTCGAAACCCCCGTGGACGAAAAGCCGGTTCTGTTCATCGACGTAATAAGGAACAGATTTTTTAAAAAATAGTCTGTGTGATTCCGGTACATTTCCGGGAGACCCGCCATACGACCGGATCGTCGCCTCGCCCCCCTGGAAGACCCATTCAGGCCGTGCCCGTTCAAGGAAAATCCACTCGAGGAACCAGAGGTCATGGTTTCCCAGGACCGCGATCCTGTCAGGGACAGACATCAGCAGGTCGACGCACTGGCGTGTACAGGGCCCGTAATCAACAACATCTCCGAGCGTGATAAGCCGGTCGCTCCCCGGACGAAATCCTGATACCGCGAATACCTCTTTGAGGGCCTGGTACCTTCCGTGGATGTCACCGATCACGTATACCTTCATTCAGAACAAACCTTGGACCTGCCGGAAATACGTGCATAGCAGTCATATCATGAACAAATAATCATTCTCCAGGAAAGCGGGAAGAGGCGTGAAAGAGCGGTCTGTCCCGTCCCGCAAATGCCACACCCGCCTGGCTTCATCAGAGATAATGGTCGAGCGTGCCTTCGCGGGGTGCGCACCCGAGGTGTGAAATGACTGCCGGTGTCGTCATCCTCCCCTGGGGAGTCCGCCTGATGAACCCGATCTGGATGAGGTAGGGTTCGTAGACCTCTTCGATGGTCCGGGTGTCCTCGCCGACTGCTATTGCGATGGTCTTTAGCCCGACGGGTCCGCCTGAAAAGTCCTTTGCTACAATCGAAAGGATCCGCCGGTCAACCTCGTCAAGTCCGAGTGAATCAATGCCAAGTCGCATCAGGGCACGGTCAGCGACCTCGCGCGTGATGGTCCCCCCGGTGATGACAACAGCGTAATCCCTGACCCGCCGGAGCAGCCTGTTCGCTATTCTTGGAGTGCCCCTGCTCCTTTTACCTATTTCAAGCGCACCGTCATCCGTGATGGGAATACCGAGGATAGAGGCGCTCCTGAGTACTATCTGCTGCAGGTCTTCCACCTGGTAGAGGGAATGCCGGCAGACCATCCCGAACCTGTCACGAAACGGGGAGCCCAGCATGCCGATCCGTGTCGTCGCGCCGATAAGGGTGAAATGTTCGAGGCTCAGCCGGATGGACCGGGCACTCGGCCCTTCACCGATCATGACGTCGATGGAAAAATCCTCCATCGCAGGGTACAGCACCTCTTCTACCGTTGTCGATAACCGGTGGATCTCGTCGATGAAGAGGATGTCACCTACCTGGAGCCCGGTAAGGATTGCGGCAAGGTCTCCGGGCCGTTCAAGCACGGGGCCGCTCGTTGTCTGGATACCGGCATTCATCTCGCGGGCGATGATATGGGCCATCGTCGTCTTTCCAAGACCCGGCGGGCCGGAGAACAGGATGTGCTCAAGGGGCTCACCCCTTTTTTGTGCCGCGGCTATTGCTATCCTGAGTGTTTCCTTGACGGTCTCCTGCCCGATGAAATCTGGAAACGTCAACGGGCGGACGGAGAGGTCTTCCTGTTCCTCAGGCAGGGCATTCTCGTCCTGGACCCGCTCTGCATCCTCGCCGTTCACAGAGACCCCCTCCTCATGCGTGCCAGGGCATCCCGTACGATCTCGGGGGCGGTTGCCCGTCCCCGATCTGCAGAAACGGCTGATACTGACTCAAAAGCTGCTTTTGCATCAAATCCAAGTGCTATGAGAGCCCTCACGGCATCCTGTTCATCATCGTTTCCACCCTGTAGCGGGACAGGTCGGATACTCTCTGAAGGCATCTTTTCAAAGGTATCCTTGAGTTCGACAATAAGCCGGCGTGCATTTCTTTTTCCAATCCCGGAAAGGGAGACCAGCACCTGTTCCTGCTCCCCTACGATGGCCCGGACAAGGTCTTCCGAGCTGATCTGGGACAGGACGGATACGGCAAGTGTGGGGCCGATCCGCGTGACCGACGTGAGAGCATGGAATACCTCGAGGTCTCTCTGCCTGAGGAAACCGTACAGGAACAGACCGTCCTCCCTGACCTGGAGGTGAGTGTGGACCCGGACGGGTGTCCCGTCAACAGGCATCTGCCTGAGGTCCGTTGCCGGCATAACGACCGCATACCCGACTCCTGCCGCCTCGATAACCGCAGTATTGTCATGTATGCCCAGTACCGGGCCGGATATCATGGCGATCAACGCATGCACCTCATCGTGTTCAGGTGACAGAGTGCAAGGGAAAGCCCGTCTGCAGCATCATCCGGCCTCGGGGGCTCGGGGAGTCCGAGTATCCTTTGAATCATTGTCTGAACCTGCTTTTTATCGGCTTTCCCGGAACCGGTCACCGCCTGTTTCACCTGGTTGGGAGTATACTCTGAAAGAGGAATACCGCCCTGGGCTATGGCAAGAGCTATGACACCCCGGGCCTCGCTTACAAAAATGCCGGATGTACGGTTTTTTGAGAAGAAGAGGTGCTCCATCGCTACCTGGTCGGGACGGTAGGTATCAAGGAGCAGGGATATGGCGTCGTAAATAACGACAAGTCTCTTCGGAAGGTCATGACCATCCGCACCGGCGGTCCGTATGACCCCATGGGTAAGTGCAGTCATATTCATCCCTTTCTTTTCAATCACGCCGTATCCGGTCGTAGCCAGGCCCGGGTCTATACCCAGTACCCTGAATGACCCGGGCTTCGCGGGTATGGCTGAACTCCCTTTCGATTGAGACACGAACAAATTCAAGACATTGTCGGGTGTCCCGGATAAAATACCCTCTGCATGTGGTGTGAAAGTGGAACCTGCAACCGCCTGGCTCATTGCGGGTCTGCTGTTTCCCCTGATGACCCGCGTGTTTCCGTCGTTTCCACCGGAGATCCTGTTCTCTCACCTGCGACGGCAGGTGTCTCGACAGGGACGAAATCAACAGACGGAGGGGTGATCCGCAGCATACAGAAACCAGAAGGATGTTTTCCTGAACCGGGTCCCGAGTTACCAGCACGGATGACCAGGGATGACCCGGCAGTGCCGGTATGCCATGTACCCATGTCTCCGAAGATCAGCACATCTGCAGGAAACAGACGGGTAAGGACTCCAAGACCGGTATCGCTGGATAAGAGCGACTCAACCTGGCTTTTTTTCAGAATCCTGTCGCCGACAACCCTGATGACCCTCGACCCGTCCCGTATACGGAGCATGGGGGGGAGGCTGGCGAGATACTGCTGGTCAGACAGATGGAGCCTGGTCCATCGCTTCGGGCTTCGTACCTTGGATTTCCCCGTTCGTTCCCTTCGGTCGTCAGGAATATCCTCATCCGCGGCAATTTTCGGCACCTTCCGGCACGCGACAGAGATATAAGGACCCTCGCGGACCCGGCCGTACCGCGGCGCCGTCGGCCCGCCTGGAAGGGTCAGGCATCCGGAAAGAAGATTACAGGTCGCGCCATGTTCACGAATCCTTGCTTCAATTTTGTCAAGATATGCAGTATCAGCCTTCAGGGTACCAATAACCGCATACATGTTTTTTTCAGGAGGGGCTTCTCCGGATGCCCGGGTCTCGTGCCACAACGACGCATCAATGAGAGGTATCCCTGCGTACGACTCAAGACTCGCAACCAGTCGTTCAAACACCCTGTCCCTGACCAGGGTGTTCCATTGGACAGTCATGGCCTCAAAAAGGTCGTTTCTTCTTTTCGTAACGAACGAGAGGAGTTCGGTTATGTCTGGTTCGATCTCATTGAAAAACGAATTTTCACCAAAAAATTCCTCGATACGTCCTTTTTCCTCCTCGAGGAACCGGGGAAGCATCTCTATCCAGACATCGCAGTCATGGATCTCACCGAGAATGTCCTGGATCTCCTTGAGACAGGCCACATACTCCTTCAGGCGGTCTGCATACAGCTGACCGAAGGCTTCGAGGGTATATCTCAGCCTCTTGACGAGAATGCGGAACTCATGGTGCCTGGCTTTATCAGCAGGATCCGCAAGGAACGGTTCCATCACCAGGAGGTCATGCATTTTACTGATAATGGCTGAAAGTGCCTTTAAATAGACCGTCCTGTCAACCCGAGTACGGTCACCCGGTTTTCCCTCTGCAATATCATACAGGTGCTGATGGATTTCCTCGATAATTCCCGACTCACCGATTTTAATGACGGCGTCCTCAATAGAACATTGTACAAGCGCCCTTTTCTGGTGGAGGCGCAATAGGAGGCAGGCAATTCCCTGCCCCCTTTTTTCCGGCTGACCTCTACCGGGAACCGGGTCCTGGGAGAGAGGATCCTTCCGTTCCGGAGTTGCAAGATACCTGACCAGGTTTTTTATTCTCGGGTAGAGCCTCCCCGCATGCAGGGCAGGTCCGGTCTTCGACCTGCCTCTTAAGTCAGCATAACAGTAACTGATCCTTCCCAGGAACTCCTGTCCTTTTTCTCCCGGAAAATACCTGTCACGGTACTCCTGTACAAACTCAATCTGGACGTCCAGGTCACGGGCCTCGCCAAGCGCCCTCGTTATGGCGCGGAACGAACGTCTCCAGCCATCGACACGGGACCTGCCGAAACAGCCGGAAAAGAGAGGCAGGGCAGCCCGTATCCTTCTTGACGCGACCCGCATCCTGTGGACCGCTTCAGGACCCTCTGCAGACCGCACTGCTGATATTTCCTGTGCAAAAGCCCTGAGCTGCCTTCTGAGCAGCCAGCGGCCGTAGCGACAGAATGTGATTGGTTCATCAACAGCGGTGAGGAGGTCAGGAGTCATACTGCCATGCCCCCCGGTGTTCTATGCACCAGGCCTGGGCTGAAAGGGGTTCTTTGCCTTCTCCAGGACTTAAACGTTCATAGGAACCATCCCCGTGCAACAGCCGGGCTTTCTGGGTGTCATGCAGGTGTACCGGAAGAATTGTTTCAATAATGCTCTCGCGGATATTCCTGTCGAGGACGGGAAAAAGTACCTCTACCCTCCTGTCAAGGTTGCGGGGCATGAGATCGGCGCTGCCGAGAAGCACCTCCGGCTCACCGTTGTTATTGAAGTAGTAAATCCTTGCGTGTTCAAGGAACCGCCCTACGATGGACGTTACTGTTATACCCGTGCTGACGCCGTCCAGACCGGGCCTCAGGCAACAGATCCCCCGTACCTGGAGTTCAACCCGTACACCGGCCTGGGATGCCCTGTACAACGCGGTTATGATTTTTTTGTCAACCAGGGCATTCAGCTTGAGGATGATATGCCCGTTGCCGTGGTCACGGTGGTATACAATCTCCCGTTCAATCCGGTCAGTCACCCCTTCACGGAGCGTTTTCGGGGATACGAGAAGCTTCCTATAGGCATGGATCCGGGAATACCCCGTCAGAGAATTGAAAAGGTCGGCGACATCCGCCCCGATCTCCTGGTTTGCCGTGAAAATCCCGATATCAGTATAAACACGGCTTGTTGTCGCATTGTAATTCCCGGAGGACATATGGACATACCGGCAGATACAGTCCTTCTCCCTTCGGACAACCATGCAGAGTTTTGCGTGTACCTTGAGGTTGCGGACCCCGTAGACAACGTGGACACCGGCCTGTTCAAGGGCACGGGCCCACCCGATGTTATTTTCCTCATCAAACCTGGCCTTGAGCTCGATCAGGGCCGCCACGGCCTTACCGTTCTCCCGTGCCTTCATGAGTGCTGCAACAACCGGAGAGTCCGCCCCGACACGGTACAGCGTCATCTTGATGGCGAGGACATCGGGGTCTGTAGCTGCCTGCCAGAGAAAATTGATGACCGGCTGGAAGCTCTCGTAGGGGTGGAACATGAGGATGTCCCTTTTCCTGATCTCTGAGAACATGGTGTTCTCATGAATGAGGGAATCCGGGATTGAGGGAACGAAGGACTCGTCCTTCAGATCAGGGCGGTCCAGACCCGTCAGCTGCATGAGGTCAGCCATTCCGACCGGGGAGTCAACGAGGTGAAGCATCCCCGGAGTCAGTCCCATTGTTTTACTGATAAGGGTACAGGTGAGATACGGAATGTTCCGGTCAATCTCGACACGGACCGGGGATCCACGACGCCTCATCTCAACCGATTCGACGATGGACGTCAGCAGGTCCGATGCTTCGTCCTCCTCGATCTCGATGTCGGCATCCCTTGTCACCCGGAAGGGATAGGCTGCGATAACCTCGAGGCCGGGAAAGAGGAGGTCAAGGTTTGCTGCGATCAGGTCCTCGATGAAAACAAACCTGGTCCCTTGCGGGGGGGAACCGGCTTTACTGCCCTTTTCCTGGACACGCATGAGACGGGGAAAGAGGGGGGTCGGGACCTTGAGCCTGGCGAACAGGTCACGTCCACCTTCCGGGTCCTTGAGGATAATGGCAAGGTTAAGGGAGAGGTTGGAAATAAAGGGGAACGGGTGGGTCTTGTCAAAGGCCAGGGGAGTCAGGATGGGAAAAATTTCCCTGATGAACAGCTCCCTCATCGCAGTCTGCATGTCACCAGGCAGGTCATGGTAGGCCTGGATATGGATGCCGGCATCATGCAGCCTGGGCAGGAGGTCCTCCCTCCAGCAGCGGCTCTGTTCCTCAAGAAACGGGAGCAGCATACGGTCAATCTCCTCGATCTGCCGCCCGGGAGTGAGTCCGTCGGGGGGGGCTTCAAGAACGCCCTTTTCGCGCTGCCGCTGGAGGCCGGCTACCCGTATCATGAAGAACTCATCGAGGTTGTTCGCAAAGATTGCCAGGAACTTGACCCGTTCAAGGAGGGGATGGGATGTATCCCGTGCCTCTTCCAGGACATGGGCATTGAACTGGATCCAGGAGAGTTCGCGGTTGATGTAAAGGTCCGGATTTTTAAAGAGAGGGTCTTCCGCGTTTCTGGGGGGCTTTGCTATCCTGGAACGGACCATATGGTAAAAATCTTGTCATCATCATGTATGATTGTTTCCTGAAATGGCGGGAGAGGGCATGTACCGGACATGCCCTGAAACTACGGCGCTGTTGGCGGGACGTCACACCAGGGGTGGCCGCCCGGTCGTATCTTCCCGGGCCACTTCAAGGAGCCGTTCCTTCATCCGTGCACAATGACCCCCGGTCCAGTACAGCCTGCTGCAGGAATCGCACCAGGTATAACCCGATTCAGGGTCTGTTTCCGGTGCATACGGGGCTGCCCTGACTTCGGAAGGTGTGGCGGGCCTTAGCTTTTCGTTACACAGGGGGCACCGGTCAAGGACAAGCTGCGGCCGGACCAATCCATTCCGGACCAGGAACAACACCTGATCGATGACCTCGGGGGCCTTGACAAGGACGGCACTAGCCCCTCCTCTCCGTACAAGGTCCCGGTCCCGTGTGAGGATAAAACGGCCATCTTGCTGCGCTATCCTGATTATTTCGCTGTCCTCCCCCGGGTCCCCGGGGGGGAGGCGGTTGGTGTCAAGGGTATCATACCCCATCATTCTCAGGTACCGGCACAGGGGACCGAGCATCCGGTCGGTGATGAACCGTGGCCGGGGCGGGGGCTCAGGGGGTCCTGACAATGCCGGCCTCCGTTCCACAACTCCTGCACCTGGTTCCGTCCAGGCCGATAATCCGGCTGTCAAATCCTGACCGTATGATCAGGGGGGCGTGACAGGTGGGGCAATAGGTATGTTCGAAGGGGTGAGACGCGACATTTCCAAGGTAGGGATAAAAAAGCCCGTTGTCCTGTGCAAGACGATAGATCTTCTCCAGGGTGGCGAGTGGCGTAGCCATGCGGTCGGTCATGTGGTAATCGGGGTGGAACCTGGTGAAATGGACCGGGACCTCCGGGCCAAGCGTGTCGATGATCCACCGGATGAGCCCGGTCACTTCTTCTTCACTGTCGTTCAGGCCGGGTATCACGAGGTTCACAATCTCGACGTGCATCCCGAGCTCATGCGCCCGGGTTGTTGATGCGAGGACCGGCTCCAGGTGTGCATGGCAGACCGAGCGGTAAAATTCCTCATGGAAAGCCTTGATGTCAACCCTGAAGGCATTCAGCACCGGTGAGAGTTCATCGAGCCCCTCTTCGGTGATATACCCGTTCGTGACGTAGATTGTCCCAAGACCCTGTTTGCGTGCCTCTGAAGCCATTTCGAGCGCATATTCATGCCATATGGTCGGCTCGTTGTAGGTCCATGCGATACTGCTGCAACCCGCTGCAACCGCCCGGCGCACACCTTCCACGGGAGGGATCTCCTGCAGCCTGACCCTGTTGCCGTTGCGGGAGATATGCCAGTTCTGGCAGTGTGCACAGGAAAAATTGCATCCGATGCTTCCGAGCGAGTAGGTTGTCGTGCCCGGGAGGTAATGGTACAGTGGTTTTTTTTCGACCGGGTCAACCGCCTCGGCGCTTACGAGAGAGTAGGTAGTCGCGTACAGTGTCCCGCAGACATTTTTCCTTACCCCGCATATTCCTGTTTTTCCTTCGCGGATATGGCACCGGTGACTGCAGAGAGAACAGGTCGTCTCCTGGCCCTCTCCTTTCACATAGAGACGGGCTTCATGCTGTGCCGTGCCTGGCATCTTCATCCCCCTGGCGGACGTGTTCCCCCGCCTGCGGGTTACCTGGTGAAGGGTTGTCAATTTCCAGGACAAAGGAGCCGCGATAGCCACAGTCCTTGCACCGGTACACCTGGCCGAGATAACCGCCGGCCACCTCGTAGACCGCGGTACCGTTACAAACAGGGCAGCAGAGCATGTACAACAACTATATCTCCCGATTCAAGAAACCTATGGATGCGTATGGCAACCATCGTCCTGTCCCTCGGGGGCTCAGTCCTGTTTCCTTCCATTGAAAATCCCAACCTGAAGGGGTATGCACCGGCGCTCACGGGGATCGCCCTAAAACACCGGCTCTTTGTCGTGGTCGGGGGTGGAGGCGAGGCCAGGAAGTACATTACCGTTGCCCGCGACTGTGGAGCCGACGACGCCACCGCAGATGAGATCGGGATCCGTGTGACCAGGCTGAATGCCGCCCTCCTGATCACCGCCCTCGGAAAAGCAGCCTGGCCAGCGGTCCCGGCAGACCAGACGGGTGCACTCGAGGCGGCCTGTTCCGGCAGGATCGTAGTCATGGGTGGCGTCACCCCGGGGCAGACGACTGATGCCGTTGCCGCTGTGCTTGCCGAACGCGTGAGAGCCGACCTCCTCGTCAACCTCACTTCCGTGGACGGGATTTACAGCGCAGACCCGAGGACGACACCCGGTGCACAGCGGTTCGAGCGGCTCGAACCTAGAGAACTGGTACGTCTCATCAGCCAGAGCCAGCTGGCGGCCGGGGCGAACCTGGTCATGGACCTTGTTTCGGTACGGATCGTGGAGCGCAGCGGTATTCCCCTGGTGGTCATGGACGGAAGGGACCCGGAGTCCCTGACCCGGCTTCTCTCAGGCGATAACGTCCCGGTGACCCTTGTGAGCCGTTCGGGCACGACACCGCTTCCCCTCCGGTAAACCATATATCCATACGTATTTGTGAGAAGACCACACACGTAATTACTGCATCCGGGGTAATAGGGTAGCCTGGTCCATCCTAGAGCGTTTGGGACGCTTTGACGGCAGTTCGAATCTGCCTTACCCCATCTTTTTCCATGTCCGCCCGACCTGGTACCAGGAAGTATCCCCGAAAAGATGCCGATACGGTCTACCGCATCCTGTGTTCCACCTACCCTGACGCGGCGTGGAAACCACGCCACTTCCGGTCACCCTTTCAGATTCTGATCCTCACGATCCTGTCAGCCCAGACAACGGACCGGCAGGTCGACGCCATAGCCGGTCCCCTGTTCTCGAGGTATCCTGACCCTGCTGCCCTCTCAAACGCCCTGGCCCCGGAACTGGAAGCCATCATCCACAGCACGGGTTTCTTTCACGCAAAGGCACGCCACATCATGGGTGCATCGCGGACTCTCCACGATACGTTCGGTGACCAGGTCCCCAGTGACATGGCAGCACTGCTCACGTTGCCCGGAGTGGGCCGGAAAACTGCCAATATTGTTCTGTATCATGCCTTTTCAAAAAATGAGGGGATTGCCGTTGATACCCACGTCCGACGGCTCGCAAACCGTATCGGGTTCTCGTCGTCACCAGACCAGGACCATGTCGAGAACGACCTGATGGACCTGTTTCCCCGTGACTCCTGGGGTCACCTGACCGATGTCCTTATCACTCATGGCCGCCGGTGCTGCATGGCTCGCGGGCCGCGTTGTGAAACGTGCCCAATCTCACATTATTGTGCATTTTTCAAAAAAAAGTGATTTTCAGGCTCTGTCGAATTCCTCGATATGTTCTTTTTATTCACCCTGTCATGAGAGATCTCGATCAGCTGTAATTCCGATCATAGGATTTCCTCTGGAAATGCAAAAATGGCCTCATAAGAAGGAGATTTTGGATGGGGCTGTTCATGGTCCGGGTGTGAAATCCCGTTCATGTGCGTTACGACAGAGCTGATTTTCCAGCTATTATTGATGAGGGGCGGAACCTATTCAGCCACTCATGAATATCTGGGGTAACCGGAACCATCAGGGGGAGTCTCCCGTACTGACATCAGGGTGTTTTAATACCCGATGAGAACTCGGATCACGATAAACGCCGCGAACCCGATGCAGGCGCTCAGGGGGATGGTGAGGAGCCAGGCCCACATGATAGTCCTCGCGACACCCCATTTCACGGTACTGGCCCCCATCGTCGAGCCTACACCCATGATAGAGGTGCAGATGATATGGGTGGTGCTGACTGGTATGCCGGCAACCGATGCACCTATGATCGTGCATGCCCCGGCGGTTTCGGCTGCAAACCCGTGGACAGGCCGCAGTTTCGTGATCTTGTACCCCATGGTCTTGACAATCCTCCACCCTCCGGATAGAGTACCGAGGGCGATAGCACCATACGAAATCAGGATAACCCAGAGCGGTACCGGGAGGTGGTTCGGGTCTATGGCTGTACCGAAGTACCCAATGGAGAACAGGAGGGGGATGATGATACCAATGGTCTTCTGGGCATCGTTCGTTCCGTGACTGAAACTGTATGCCGCAGCGGAGCAGAGCTGCAGGCGCTTGAAGTATCCTTCTGCCGAGTGCTTGTTTGCTCTCTTCGTGATGTGGAGGATCGCAGCCATAAAAAGGAACCCGCAGGTCAGGCCTATAAGAGGAGACAGGACCATGAAGAGGGCCACCTGCCCGACGGTAGACCACTTTATCGCCGCAAGGCCGGCCGCTGAAAGACCCGCTCCCGTCAGGCCTCCGATAAGGGCATGTGAAGATGAAGTAGGCAGGCCGAAGAACCACGTAATCAGGTTCCAGGAGATTGCACCGATCAGTGCCGCGAGGATGATATAGGGGACGACCGCGGTTTCGACGACGGAAAGCTGGATGATCTTGCTTATCGTGCTCGCAACAGCGACCCCGAAGCCGAACGCGGCAACGAAATTGAAGAATGCGGCAAATACGACCGCTTTCCGGGGGGAGAGGACCTTGGTGGATACGACCGTGGAGATGGAGTTGGCAGAGTCATGAAAGCCATTCGTGAAGTCAAAGACCAGCGCGATGCCGATGATGAAGACGATGAGTATCCAGGTTGCCTCGATCATGACCGCCCCTCACTGGTCCCTTCGTCCCCTCACGAATGCCGGATCGCGATGTCCGAGAGCACGTTAGCGGCGTCTTCGCACATGTCGGTTGCCTTTTCAAGCGATTCGTAGATATCCTTGAGTTTTATGATGGTCACGGCATCGCTCCGTGTAAAAAGGTCGAGGATTGCCTGTGCCTTCACATCGTCTGCGATATTTTCAAGGCGGTTGATCTCGATGCAGCGCTTTTCGATCTCGTCCGGGTTCTTCAGGGTCCGGATGCCTTTTACCCCCTGCTCGAGTTCGATGACGGAAAGCTGGATGAGTTTTGACAGCTCGATCATATGGTAATCGGACTCGCTGATGCCGTAATAGCGGAGCTTCCTCGCGGTCCCGTCGATGTAGTCGAGGACATTATCGAGACTTGAAGCCAGCCGGGATATCTCTTCGGGTTCAAGGGGTGTGATGAAGGTACGGTTGAGCTGTTCGTAGATCTGGTGCGAGAGCGTATCGCCCTCATGTTCGATATCCTTGATTCGCAACGCCTTTGTTTTCACATCGGTGAAGTCCTCGAAGAGGCCGACGAGCTCGGCCGAGGCCTTCGGGAGGAGCGCTGCCATTTGCTCAAAAAGGTCGAAAAATTTTCGATCCTGCGGAATAATCAATT
>CAZGXZ010000017.1:0-23161 GCA_964530035.1 uncultured Methanoregulaceae archaeon | reverse complement strand
AAATGAGTTTTTTAGTTCCGCTAAAATTTTCTCTCTCTTCAATTTTATTTACCCTGTTATGAGAGACCTCCATCAGCTGCAATTCCAATCATAGGATCTCAACAGAGCCAGAAATCCTGTTTCTCATCGCCGAGGACCAGGTGAAAGCCCCCCATTACAATTTCTTCCATGCCGGATATGGGAGCAGGACCATACCGGCATGAGATCCAGCCTGGGCACCGGGGCCCCTGTACCCTCCGTCGGACCCGGTCCAGGTTCTTTTTCCCGTCACCCTTTTTCCGGGTGGCCCATCTCTGCCGGGCCCCATCCGGCAACGTAATGCATCATCTGGCGCTTGTCTTCGGCGGTGAAGGGGAGGTTGAGGTAATGGCCCATCGCGGTTATCTCGGAATGCCCGAGGCTCATGACGATCAGGGGGATGACATGGGGATACGCCGTGACGAGCCACGACTCCCAGGTCTTTCTCGTGGTCTTGGCACTGACGCAGCCCCCTTCGGGGAGTCCCGCCTTTTTAGCCCACCGATGGAGGTTGATGTCCCAGACGGTACGGTTGGACGGTTCTCTTTTCAGTTTCTGGAAGTACTCGACGGCGTTCCTCCCCGGGGCGGACAGGTAGATCCAGCGCTCCCTCTGGCGGGCCTCAGGTTTTCCGCTGTTGAGGTTGATCGTGGCCGTTTCCCGGTCGTACCATTCCGGGTGTGCTGCGAACCGCCGGAACTCCTCGTACCTCATGCCGGTATGGAGGAGGAGGTCGAGGAAGACCTGGTTATGGAGGTCCCGCACGGCATCCCGAAGCCTCTGGTACTCTGCCGGCCTTAGGATCCGGACGCCGTTTTTTACGATTGGGTGGGGCATCGTATAACGTTATCTTGAAAACATAATACATAATCCTTTGTAAAAATGAGGGGACTTTTCTCCATTAACGCAGGGAAATAGTTTTTTTTGTGAATTCATTCCTGGGAACGGGCAGGAAATAATGTTTAACGTTTTCTGGAGAAAACGTGATCCTGATCCGTTTTTGAGGATTCGATCGATCTGGGCGTCTCTTTTCAGCACATGTCCCGGTTGTGACGCCCACCGGTGCATCTGGATACCCATCCCCCCGATACTGAAAAACGCATCCCTTAACAACGACCGCCCCGTGCCCCGGACCCGTATCCCGGCAGGAAATCCGGGAGCAGTGCCGTCCGTCAGTACCGGCAGGGTGACACTCCCAGGATCTTCATGCTTCACAGCCAGGTGTGGCATGAAATCACCATGAGAGTCCTGACAGACCCAGCAGCACCAATCAAGACGGTACTGCCAGCCATTTCGGGACACCTCCGGACCAGCCCATACCGTCACCGATCAGACCACGGGCAACCCAGCTGGAGACGATTTCGTCGTTGACCGATGGGACCCGGAAGACCGGTATCCTGGCAGCGCCATGAACCTATATCAACGGATGCCGACCATCTAAGAGTATCCCCTGAGTATCCAGGTTATGACAACCGAAGACCCGAAAACTACCGTTAACAAGTACAAACGTTTTAAAAAGGTCGAGGGAGCCACCTACCGCAAGGTAAACCAGTTCCTCAGGAGAAGGACCTACATAACAGCGCGGGAATGGGCCCTGGCAAGGCTCTGTTCTGATTTCAGGACGAGCGGAGGAGCAGAGATGACCTTCATCGGTCAGAACCTCCCTGAACTTGTCCCCTTCATGAAGGAACCATACACCCCCCAGGCTGTCAACCAGGCACGCAACTCCTTCAAGAAGAAAGTGCGAAAGTCGGGTGCCACGTTCTTCTACGGAGCCTTATGTGGTTTTTTTACGACCGAGGAACTCGATGACCTGCTCTTCGAGTCAAGCGAGGTCGCCAGGTTCCTCCTTGAGGTCGAGCGTACTGAGCTGGAGATCGATGAGGAGCTGGAGATCGAAGACCATATCTCGGAAGTCATGCGGCAGGTCGCCAAGGCGGCTTCGGAACTGCTTACCCGGCGCGATGCCGAGCGTGCAGCCCGAAAATCAGGGGTACGGGTCATGAAAGCGGAAAACAGCCAGGAACCTCCAGAAGAAGAACCATCCGGCGATACCGGGCAGAGCCAGGAAAAGGATCATTCCCCGGATATGACCTGATGCACCGGTCCGTGGAGTGTTTTTTGTAACGGCGCAACGAATACCTACCAGCACGCCCTTGTCGGGAACAAGGGCCTTCGCTGGGCGGGACCTGTTCCCGGGCTCCCAGGCAGGAAGGAATCTGAATGGACCAATCCGGAAAAAATGTGGAGAAACAACTGTTCGGGACGAACGGTGTGAGAGGAATAACCGGACAGGGAATGACACCAGACCTTGTCCTCGCAATCGGGATGGCACTTGGATCGATGAGACAAGGGACCGTTGCCGTTGGACGCGACAGCCGGACGTCAGGACCCGCGCTTATCTCGGCCATAAAAGCCGGCCTGATGGCGACCGGGTGTGATGTTATCGATTGCGGTATCCTTCCGACCCCGGCACTCCAGTATATTGTCAGGAACCACTTCGATGCCGGTGCGGTCATCACCGCATCACACAACCCGCCCGAATATAACGGGGTCAAGGTCATCGAGGCGGACGGAACGGAGATGGACGACCACGAGGCGGTCCTCCTTGAAAAAAGGATTTTTTCCCGGTCTTTCTCCCTGAAGGACTGGGAGGGTGTCGGGACTGAGAAGGTTGCCCCGTTACTCGTTGATGAATACGTCTCTTCCATCGCAGACCATTTCCCGGGGCTCCCTGGCAAGGGAATGACGGTTGCAGTGGATACCGGTTCCGGGGCAGCATGCTCCACGACGCCGGCAATCCTCTCACGTCTGGGGTGCAGGGTCGTGAGCCTCAATGCCCAGCCGGACGGCCGTTTCCCGGGGAGGCTCCCTGAACCCTCGACCGAGGGCTTGAGCGCTCTTGCAACCCTGGTTACTGAAACGGGTGCCGCCTTCGGCATTGCCCATGACGGTGACGCAGACAGGGCGGTCTTTATCGACGAAACCGGGCAGTACCTCGAGGAGAACAAGGAGTTCGCCCTTATCGCCGACATGGTATGCACAGGAAAACGGGGAGTCATCGTGACGCCGGTCAGTACCTCGTCCCTCATTGAAAAAATTGCCAGGCGACACGACTGTTCGGTTGACTACACTCCCGTAGGCAGTATCTATGTCGCCAGGCGGATGATAGCCCTCATCTCGGCGAAAGAAAAGGTTGTTTTTGGAGGGGAAGGGAACGGCGGACTGATCTTCCCTGACCACCAGTTCTGCAGGGACGGCGGGATGACGGCGGCGATGATGGTCTCACTCCTCGCCGGGACAGGTAAATCCCTCTCGGACCTGGTAAAAGCCCTCCCCCCGTCAGTCATGATCAAGGAAAAGGTCCACACATCGAGGGCACAGGAAATGATCCAGGCGCTCAAAAGTGAGTACTCCGCACTTCCGAGTACGACCATTGACGGGATCCGGGTTACCAGGGGACCTGCATGGGCACTGGTGAGGCCTTCAGGGACAGAGCCTTTTGTCAGGGTCATGGTCGAGGCAGAGTCTGAAAACGAGGCACAACAGTTTTATTCAGAAATCAGGAGAATTATCGACCCATTCATTGCACCATAGGAAACGGGCCATTCATTCCATGCCCTTATGTCCCGGTCCAGGCCGGGTCTCTTTCCCGGGGAGAATACAAATCCCCTCTACATCAATCTCTTTTTACAAATAGCCCTTGATTAACAACGCAGTCATACCTCCTGCCAGGGCATGGGGGGGGGCACTGGATGCGTCCATAAACTGCCGGGTGCTATATATTCCAAGGGGACATGGTACCCGTTGCATACACCGAAAAACCTTCACCTCACCACGCACCACCCATCTTTTTAAAAAAACAGCACCTTAGTATCACTTCACAGGACTGATACCCGCTGCAACGACGGAAAGGGGAACCATGGTGGAGCAGAGGACGTTTGAAATTATCGTCTCCGGAAGGGTCCAGGGCGTTGGATTTCGCTCATGTGTCAGGAGGATAGCGGGACGGCTGTCCGTAACCGGCGAGGTCATTAACCTGCCGGACGGCACGGTCAGGGTCCTCGCAACAACAGACCTGATCATGGCAGAAAAATTCATCTCAATGCTGTACAGCTGCCCCCGTGCGGTCATCAGGGACATCCGCCAGAGTGATTTTCCGTACATCCGTTTCTTTGATTTCCAAATCCGTTATCCCGATACCAGTATAGATTCGCATTGATCCAGGACGTTGCCGTTCTTCCGGCCTGCCGCTTCCGGAGCGCCCCACGGGAAAGGGGCCGGAATGCCAGGGGCAGGATACAGCTGTTCCCCGGGCATCCTGGAACGGAAATGGTCTTTTATCGCCCCAGCACGAACGACGTGTTGTCCAGAAGGGATCCGGCGAGCGCCGAGGTGTCCCTGTCAAGGAGGCCCTGGTCGATGGATCCCTGGAAGAGACGGATGAGTCCCCTGACCAGCGTATCAGAAAGAATGCAACGGGTTTCGTTGCATTCACCCATATCCTCGCGGATCCTCCCGGACCACACCGCCTCGAAAACCGGGCGGTCAATCATGGCCACCTTGTGCGATTCGATGAGGTCGTATACCAGGCTCCGTTCACCCTGAAAGAGAAACCCTGAATCGGGGTCGAGACCTGCGGCAACAACGGATATCATGCCGTTTCCAAACAGCATCGAATAGCCGAACGTCAGCATAGCATTGATGATATCCCTCTGGGGCGGGTCAGTCCTCCGCCTGAACCCGTATGAAGCAGGGACTGAACGTGCCAGGACCTCGTAATACATGTTCGTGACAAGGCGGAACACCCGCCTGAGTTCCTCCATGGTAACAAGGAACTCGATCTCGGCCGCGGCCTGGTGGAGGATCTCAAGCTCCCCCCGCAGGAGAAGGGGCTCACCACGTGCATGGGACACCTCTTCGAGGTAGAGAATGCGGGCCCTGCAGGACCCGCGGATGAACTCAAGGGCATACCGGTGCCCCTGGACGCGGTGCTGGGCGTCCCGGACCTCGCCGGCCCTGTTTTCCCCGAAGGGCATAGCCGTCCCAAGGGGCACCCCATCCGTGGAAAAGAAGGAGATGAGGCTGCCCTGTTTCAGGAGGTGCAGTATCGCTGAAGTCTGCAGGGTGTGACCACCCATGATGAGGAGGTGCCGCACCTGCACCAGAGGGTATTCCTCCCTCGTCCCGCCCTTCCGGATGACAAGGGCCCTCCCTGACGCACTGATGTGACTGCCATATCCTGTGACGGCGAGCCATGGGCCCTTTTCTTTCCCAGGGTCTCCCTTCAACGGTCAAACCTCGCACGGATCATTGGGGAAACGAACTCCGGGATAATGGTGTGTGACGGTATGATAAAAATGGTAAAGAAAACGATTGCGAACAGGGTCACCAGGAACCGCGATGAAATGCCGGAGTGGCAGGTCATCCGGGTCACCCGTATCCTGCATCAGGGAGCAGGATACCCGGGAATCGTCCCTACTCATGACCCGTGTACGCCCTGGCACGGACATCCCAGGGGAAAACAGTGCACCGGAGGCAGCCTTCCGTAACATGCTCAACCCGGGCCCGGGGGCCGCCCCCCTGTCGGGGCGAACCAGAAGCCGGACCCCGGGTGATAAACCGGATACATCTCCGGCGGGTATTCCGGGTCGCCTGGTCCGGGTCCTCTCACAAAACCACCCCATCAATACGTCAGCACGTTCCCCGGGGTTTCGACGAGGGGGTGCATGTCAGTACTGTTGTCAGAGATACGGAACGGTTCGTCGCATAACCCGTTGGAATCTTCATCGCCGCACCCCTGCATTACGGGTCGGTTGTCAGGGAAGAGCCAGAGGTTTCCCCCTACCTGGGGTCCTCCGGCGATGTTCGGCCCAAGGCCTGGTGTTGTGTTCCAGGAGTTCATCACTATCCCTTCCTCGAAGACATTACGTTCGTTTGAAAAGACATTGTTGTATACGTGGTTTCCAACCGCGTCCCTCATGGTCAGTCCGATGCGGTTCTGCTCGACCCTGTTGCCTGTGATAACACTATGTCCCGTGCCTTCCAGCAATAACCCAAATTCTGAACCATGGATAACGCTGTTTTCGACATATACCTCCTCGCAGAATGTCAATGCGACACCTTCGGTGTTATCCTGGACCTCAGAATCCTCGAGATGGAATTTTTCCGCGTTCACGACATACAACCCGGTCTTAAAACCAGTGATACGCAGGTCTTCCAGGGTTACGTTCGCAACGACGCCTGACGGGATATACACCGCGACCCCCATCCCGGTCCCCCAGGTATCACTGCCTGAAACGATCCGGTGACCGTTCCCCTTGATCACCACGTCAGAGGTCCTTATTTCCAGGCCTGGCTCTTCCCCTGTCACTACGAGATCCCTGTCAAGTCCATACTCCCCGGGGGTTTCTATGACCCGGGAAACATCCCCATGGTCAGTGCCCGCCCCTGGGGGACCTGGAATACGTTCGTATATCTGGACACCTTTTTCATTGTAAATCTCGGCAAGACCGGTTTCAGGGAGGGAAACGTTGTATTTTTCCCGTTCGGCATCGCCGACGTACAACAGGTTCGCGTGGTACTTGTCCATGAGCGACACGGCTTTCTCAGGGTTTTGATAGATATCGGCAATATCGTCCTGCCGGTACCAGTACCACCCGTCCGTATCGCCCCTCCAGCCGAATTCATGCGCGTTCAGCTGGCCGAGGATGGTCGGCAACCCCGTAAACGAAGACACCCTTGAATAATACGAATAGTCGCCTCCAAATGCCTCGACAATCGTATCATTCATGTTTCTCGACCGCAGGAACCTGATGGCATCCGCATCTCCG
Organism: uncultured Methanoregulaceae archaeon; assembly: GCA_964530035.1. GTDB lineage: Archaea > Halobacteriota > Methanomicrobia > Methanomicrobiales > Methanospirillaceae > KLAP105. The sequence goes on along the minus strand of CAZGXZ010000017.1, from coordinate 16,310 downwards.
GGACTGACTGAATCCACGTATGCAATGCCATCAAGGGTGAAATACCCGGATGGATATGAAATTCCAAGAAGCCCTTTTCCGATATCGATCTGCAGGACCGCAGGAGCGGCAAGGAACATTACGACTGCAGCTGCAGCAGCGATTTTCTTCGACCGGTGCGTCAGCAGGGGAGACCGCCGGTCCAGCCATTGCGCGGCTATCAGGCTGGCCGACAGGGCGAGGACGATCAGTACCGAGAAGTACACCTTGAGGATCGTGTTGAACCGCTCGTTATCCCCTGAAAGCGCTTCGTTGAGATGGAAAAACTCGACAAAGATAATGAGGGAAAAACCGGCGATCGCCAGGAGGCACGGGACAGACCAGTCACGGCGTTCGACCAGATAGATGAGGGGGAGAAGTGCGAGTCCAACGGCGGGATATCCTCCGAAGAGAAACGGGATGACACAGACGATAAGCCAGGGCCGTTCCTTCATCCGGTCAAGGCCGTATACCGTGTAAAACAGGACGAAAAAGCCTGCAGCAAGGAGAAATGGGACGGCCTGCGTGGGAGAATGGACAAGACCAAGACCGCTTACGCCCGTGACTTTGAATGAAAGGTGATACGGCAGGTAGAGTACTCCCGCCAGCAGGGGTACACCCGGGAGGAGCAGGAGGGGGGTGGGGCCTTCGCGTGCCTGGAAAAACCACCGCCACCATATGATTACCCCGGCGATCAGGACAAGAGGGACATAGAGCAGGATATCCCAGGAGTTGATGGCAGGGACCGCCCCAAGGGAGATACCGGTGAGGACGGCGAGTATTATTCCCGATCTCCTGTCCAGGACCTGCCACCGGAGGAGGGCGAATGCGAGGAGGAACACCAGGAAGAACTGGTTGAAGACCCCGATAAGGTTCGCATGGACATCCCCGATCCACATCGGGTACAGGGGATAGTCCACGAGGGTCCCGGGAATCGGGTACCGCGCCTGGTCCAGGATTGCATACAACCCTCCATCAGGGTTCGTTAAAGCCGCATGGAAAACGGCAGGGGTAAAAAACAGCATGGACCCGAGTGACAACCATGCAAACCGGGACGAATACAGGTTCCCTATGGCGTATAAAGTGACAAAACCCAGCCCGAAAACGGTTGGCAGGGCAAGGTTGTATACCACCGAAGAGGCGATACCAAGTACCGCCCCCGGGGCGGCGACAAGCCAGTGCCCATAGTAATAATACATTGTCAGCGATTCCGGGGCGAACCAGGGGTCAGGGGGTGGCACGATGCCGGTCCTCATAATGGACGCGATAAACGCATGGTCCATGAAGCCCTCGGAAAAAGTCGTAATCACCGGGTTTATGAACCTCGTTTCGAGAACGAATGCAAAGCCGATGAGAAAAATGAAATCTGACAGGATGTTTTCTGACAGGTCCTTAAAACTGAACTCCCGGTTCAGCAGGTTCCAGCCAAAAAGCACAGCAAGGGGGATGACCGCAACGGTCAGGGGGATGCGGAGGACACCGCAATACCAGGACAAAATACCAAATAAAAGGAATCCCGCGGGATATGCAATGGGATATGCACTCTTCCCGAAAGTGTGTTTCAAAGGCGGATACAGTGCCAGCTGAAAGAACTTGAGGGTGGCCAGCCATGCGAAGACTGCGAGGAGTTCATACACCGGGTCCAAGATATCAGCAGCTCCTCACGCCATCCCCGGATTGTCCTTCCCGGCCTGCACGGCACTCCCCGGATTTCAGCCATGCAAGGTCGGGCACCATGCCCGGGATACCGGGGGCGGGGGGACTCCTTCCCTGAGCGGCTACAGATATCCGTTGAAAAAGGCAGGGATGTACCTGGACCGGATCATCCCACTCAACCATGAACGGCACGATATTTCATTCGTTTTTTATGACTTCAAGGATTCGTTCATTTCTGTCAGAACCATTCCGGAGTACCCGCAATACAGGAGTTCCCGCCGTTGGACAACTGCCCCCGCGTTCCCAGGGGGTGACCCTTCCTGAAAGGCCAGATCGAACGGTGGGCTTGTTATCAACACACTGCATGCACCGTGTCAACATGGAGCAACCCTTTTCTGTCCGTTTCCCCCATACTGTGTGCGCTACCCAAGGTGGCGAAGGGGAGGCAGATGTTCTGGGAAAAGCCCATGGAGACCCTGAAAGGGGATGATTTGAAACGCCTTCAGGAAGACCGGTTGAAGGAGACCTGTGCCCGTGCCATGGGGACCGGCTTCTACCGGGACCTTTTTAAATCGGCCGGAATATCTCCTGCCGACATTAAAACCCTGGATGATATAACACGCCTGCCCTTTACCCGGAAGCAGGACCTGCGGGGAGGATATCCCTTCGGATTCCTTGCCGTACCTCTTTCCTCGGTAGTACGGATCCACACCACGTCAGGAACGACCGGAAAACCGACTGTCGTCGGTTATACCAGGGGTGACCTTGAGAAGTGGTCGTCGCTCATCGCCCGCAACCTCACGATGGTCGGGCTCAAACAGGGTGATGTCTTCCAGAACATGGTCAATTACGGGATGTTCACCGGGGGGCTCGGCTTCCATTACGGTGCCGAAAAGATCGGTCTCACGGTCGTTCCGAGCGCCACGGGAAACACAAAGCGGCAGATCGAGATGATCCACGACTTCGGGGTCAGCGCCATCCACTGCACGCCGAGCTACGCGATGCACCTTGCCGAATCGGCCGAAGAGGCAGGTATAAAACTGGACAGTCTCAAGACAGGAATTTTCGGCGCCGAGCCATGGTCGGAGAGCCTCCGCAGGGAGCTCGAGGATAAACTCGGGGTGACCGCGTATGACAGTTACGGTCTTTCCGAACTGTACGGCCCGGGAGTCGCCTTCGAATGCCTGGAAAGGGACGGACTCCACATATGGCATGACTGCTACCTCGTGGAGATCATTGACCCGGTCACAGGAGAGCAGCTTGGGCCGGGGGAGCGGGGCGAACTCGTCGTAACGCCCCTTGTCAAGGAGGCGATGCCCCTGATCCGGTACAGGACGGGCGATGTCACGATGCTCATCGAGGACGACTGTCCGTGCGGCCGGGGCATGAAAATTGCCAGGATCACCGGAAGGAGCGACGACATGCTGGTCATCCGTGGCATCAACGTCTTCCCCTCGCAGATAGAGCACGTCCTCCTCGGAATCCCCGAGGTCGGCAACCAGTTCATGGTATATGTGGACAGGGTCAACCATCTTGACGAGATGACCATTGAAGTCGAACTTTCAAGGCCCCATTTCAGCGGCGAACTCGCTGACCTGGCACGGATACAGAAAAAGGTAATCAAGGAGCTCCGTGACGCACTTGAACTGCGAACCACGGTAAAGCTCGTCGAGCCCGGTTCGCTTCCCAGGTTCGAAGGCAAGGCGAAACGGGTCATAGACCGGAGGACAGGTGACTAATCCATGAGATGCTGGGATCCCCGCATTGAGGAGATGCCGAGGGCAGAGATAGAGCGCCACCAGTACCGTCTCCTGAAGGCCCTCGTTTATAAATTGTACAGCTTTTCGCCGTTTTACCACGAGAGGATGAAAGGCAGGGGAGTCCACCCCGACGACATCCGGTCCCTTGCCGACGTCAGGAAGCTGCCGTTCATGGTTAAGAGCGATCTGCGGGACAATTACCCGGACAAGCTCTTCATCGCGGACCAGGACGACGTCGCACGGTACCATGTCTCCTCGGGGACCACGGGGAAGCCGACGGTTGTCGGGTATACCGGGAATGACCTGTCAAACTGGACACTCTCCCTCGCCAGGGCACTGACATCGTGCGGCCTTGGAAGGGGGGACGTGATCCAGGTCAGCTATGGGTACGGCCTGTTCACCGGGGGGCTCGGACTCCACTACGGTGCGGAACGCATCGGGGCAAGTGTCCTCCCGACGAGCGTGGGTAATACCGAACGCCAGATCGAGCTTATGCAGGACCTCCGGGCGACGGCGATCGCCTGCACGCCGTCATACCTCCTGCACATGGGAGAAGTGGCGGAGAAGATGGGCATCTCGATAAAGGATGATACCGACCTCACGGCAGGGATCCTCGGGGCCGAACCGTGGACAGAGCAGATGCGACAGCGGATTGAGTCCTGGCTCGGCATCAAGGCCTACAACATCTACGGGACGAGCGAACTGTCGGGTCCGATGTTCTGCGAGTGCACGGAGCAGAAGGGCATCCACATCTGGGGGGACCTTGCACTCGTGGAAGTACTTGACCCTGAAACCGGTGAGGCGGTCGCTCCCGGGGAGACCGGCGAGCTGACCATAACGATGCTCCAGAAGGAGGCGATGCCCATGATCCGGTACAGGGTCGGCGACCTTTCCTCGGTCGATTTCGACCCCTGCCCATGCGGGCGCACGCATCCGCGGCTCCAGCGTATAACCGGACGGGTCGATGACATGCTCATCATCCGGGGTATCAACGTATTCCCTTCACAGATCGAGCATGCCCTGATGGCCATCCCCGAGGTCGGGGAACACTTCCAGATCGTGGTCGACCGGAAGGGCGCGCTCGACGAGATGCTGATCCGCATCGAAGTCAGGAAGGAGGCTTTTTCAGACAAGATCACCGACCTGATGCTCATCCGGAGAAAGGTCGAGGGCAGGCTCCGGAACGCGCTTAATGTTGCAGCGGATGTGGAACTGGTCGAGGCGGGGTCACTTCCCCGGTTCGAGGGAAAATCTAAAAAGGTTGTGGACAGGAGGGTTCTGTAGAGTATGCCATCGGAATGCATGATTCGCCAGATATCGGTTTTTTCAGAAAACAAACCGGGAAAACTCGCATCAATCGCAAAAGCACTCCAGGAGGGAGGTGTAAATATCCTTGCCTTCTCCATCGCTGAAGCCGACGGCTTCGGGGTCGTCAGGGCTATCGTCAACAAGCCGGATATCGCCTACCGCGAGCTGACGCGGCTCGGGTACAACGTGGCGTTCACCGAGGTCATCGCGGTCCAGATGGAGGACCGCCCGGGCGGGCTCTATGAGATAGCCGACCTCCTCGGAGGCGCCAGTCTCAATATTGAATATGCGTATGCCTATTCGGGAAAGGAGGGCGCGGTCCTTATCCTGAGGGTCGACAACCCCGCCGATGCCATCGCACGGATCCGGGCGGGCGGCCGCAGGTGTCTCCCTTCATCGGTGTTCCAGTAACCATCACTGTTTTTTTTCCCACCTGAGGAGATCGGAGATGACGGAAAGCGTGCTCCCTCGGCTGATCTCCTCCCTGATACGGTCCTCTGAACGCCTCACCTCGAGGGCACGGCGGGTGACCTCGCCGACCCGCTCCTTTGGAATAACGACAACTCCGCTGGCATCTCCGACGATGTAGTCCCCGGGACGGACAGGCTGACCCGCACACCGGATCTCGACGTTGATCTCCCCGAGTCCTTTCGGGTCGCCGGCATTCGGTACTATTCCCTTAGAAAAAACAGGGATGCCTATCGTCCGGATATCATCGACGTCCCGCACGGCGCCATCGATGACCACCCCTGCCACACCCCGTTTCCTGCAGCTCATGGTCGCCAGCTCCCCCCACGGTGCGATGTCAACCGCTCCCCCGTTGTCTATGACGATGACATCGCCGGGTTCAGCCCGGTCGATCGCCTCAACCGGCTTGGCCCAGTCCCCGGGAATGGTCCTGACAGTTACTGCCGGGCCAGCCATTTTCAGGTCTCCACAGAGGGGGGCGAGCCCGTGCATCGCTCCCTGCCGGTGCATGGCATCGGAGATGTTCGGAGTTGAAAGGGACAGGAGCGTCTCCCGGAGCCAGCTGGCATCTCCGGCCCGGGATGTACGGGATATTCCTTTTCTGTGCCCGAGGGATGACCTGATCCGTGCGGTTGCCGCGGAGACGTCCGCCGCCTTGGTAATCGTTGACCCGACAATAATGATGGATGCACCGGCTTCCGCCGCCATCGCCGCGGTCTCTTCGTTGAGTCCGCCGGCGGCTGCAATCGGGACTCCCACGCTCCCGGATATGGACTGGAGGAGGTCAAGGGGGTCCTTTCCGGCCATCTGCTGGTCGATACCGACATGGGCGATGATAATCGCGATTCCAAGGTCTTCGAGCTCCCTGGACCGTGTGACCGGGTCCGCCACGGTGAGGAGGTCTGCCATGACCCGGATACCATACGTCCGTGCCGAGCGGACGGCATCGGAAATGACCGAATCATCGGCCGAGCCGAGGATCGTTACCAGGGTGGCACCCGACTTGGCCGCCATCTCCACTTCCGCGGCCCCTGCATCGGCAATCTTCATGTCAGCAACGATCTCCCTGCCCGGGAATGCGTCCCGCAGGCTGCTCACTGCACGCATCCCTTCGCTCTTGATAAGAGGTGTTCCGGCCTCGATCCAGTCTGCCCCGCCGTCAACAGACTCCCGTGCGATCTGGACCGCCCGTGGGAGGTCAACGAGGTCAAGCGCCACCTGCAGAACCGTGCGTTCCATACCTGATAGCAGGTATTGGCCGGTTGATGCTTAAAGTGCTGCCAGGCCCCTTCAGTGAAACAAAGTACCGCTCCCGGTACTATCTGCCCCTGTATTCGACCTTTGAAGCCCAGTATTCACGCCAGGGCATCCTCATCCCGGACTCCAGGTGGCCGTGCAGGTCCCATGCATCGAAATGAGATTTCAGGGCGAACCCCGCAGGACGGAAAAGAAGGGTGTTTCTGGCATACTACCCGGGCGGTGGACGGACCAGGCCTCTGTCCTGCCCGGAAATTTCAGGCATCCTCGTACGTGTCGAAAAAGGCGACCTGGGAGAGAGGCTTTTTTGGTGCGATCCTGATGTCCTTCGGCATTCCTGCAGGGACAAGCGAGACCAGGGTATATTTATCCGGTACCTTGAGGAGCGCCCGGATTGAGTCGACATAGGGCTTTTTGTCGCCGGCCACCCAGCAGGAACCTACGCCATAGCTCTGGAGGGCGAGGATAATGTTCTCAGTCGCGGCTGAACAGTCCTCAAGGAAGTATTTCGCACTTCTTTCTCCGAAAACCGCAAAGCAGACGGCTGCATTCGCAATAAAGCTGCCGTGGTCGGTTATGTCGGCGACCTGTTTCAGGAGAGCCTTGTCCCTGATGGCGACGAACACCCAGGGCTGGGCGTTCATGGCCGTCGGGGCCGCCCGGGCACACTCGAGGGCATCGAGGATGACTTTTTCGTCAACCGGTTCGTCCTTGAAGTCACGGACGCTGTGCCGTCCGCGTATAATGGTGATGCCAAGGTTCATGAGAGGGGTATTGGGCTCGCAGCAAAAAACGTTTATGCATTCCCATTTTCAATGGTCTGAAAGCTTAAACGTCCTCACGGCAGGAGGACGAAAATAAGTCCTGAATGGAAAAAAGTATCCTGGGTATTCGTTGAAATCCTATGATTGAAATTGTCGCCGATAGAGATCTCTCATTATAGAATGGACCAAATTGAAGGCAGGGAAGACCTCTACAGAGCAAAAAAACTTAATTTTAATGAATAGTTCTTCCTTGCCAGACATAGACGTCGGGTAATCTGCATGATTGAAGAAATGGGATCTGAAATTTTTCAGACCTTTCAGACTGTTTTTCAGTCCTTTCAGTATGTTTTCACTCCTTACCGAATGAATACCCGTAGCATCACCATTCCAGATATCCTAAAGGCATCACTCCATCAGCGGGGGCCTGACTCCCACACCCCTGGAAAGAGACCCCGCCGCCCCCGAAGGGCGCCCCGGCGGCGGCCTCACGGTCTTCATGAAGACCTTGAACTGAAAAAAACCCGCTGAAGACTAAAAAATACAAAAGCCATACCACAAACAACCCAGATATGGGAATCGCCAACGGCTTGCCATGGCTATCGCATGCAGGGGGTTTGGGGGCGGCAGCCCCCCTGTTCTCACCTCTCACATCCTCTGCATGTTCAAGGTGAAAACCAAAAATCGGCTCGCTTGAATCCATGATCGGATCTACCGCTGATGTAGATCTCCCAAAACGGGTGGATTCAATTGAAGAGATGGAAAAATTCAACAAAGCCTGTTTTCAGGTATTTTCCTTAATAAAAAACAGGATGCTGGCAGTCCCCTGCCGGGGCATCCGGCAGGGACCACCAGGCACCTGGAAGTAGGCCTTGAAAGGAAATTCATGCCTGTTTTCGGAGATAAAGCAACGCGAAGGACCCACAGGCCATTACGGCGGTCAGGTACGTGTAACCCGGCGATTTTGTAGTCGGGACCGCCGTCGATGCGGGTGGGATGGGGGTTGGTACAACCGTAGGTACGGAGGTGGCTGTTGTTTCCAGCACCGTTGGAACAGTCGTCGGGAGGGAGGTCGCGGGGACGGTTGTATTGGGAGTCCTGGCTGCTGCAGGCGTTCCCGTTCCCGCGGGCCGTGTCACGGCGGTGGTCGGTGTCACCGTTGTACCACTCGTGGTTGCCTTGATTGAGGGGTTCACACTCGAGACCTCCAGCTGGCCGGTGCCTTCCCTTGATGTGACGGTCTTGCCGACCGCATAATTGTTGGTATCGATGCTGTTTGCCGTGGCATCAGCCCATATGGTATAAGTCCCACCCTTGTAGGCGCTGTTCCCGGTGTCCCAGGCAAAATCGGTCACATATGGCGAGGAAGAAACAGGCAGGTCCTCGAGAGAATGAACGCCGCCTCCGGCAACATAGACCGAGGTCAGCCTCGCTCCATCGGGTGTCCGAATGTAAATGGTCACCGGCGTCCCGGAAACACCCGGACGCTTGTTCATCTCCACCATGTTCGTCTCAATCCTGAACGAGACCTGGTCTCCCCGCGGGACCCACTTGCCTGTCGCGTCAAAGTCACGGGACTCATCGATCATCTTCAGGCTGATTGAGGGTTCCTTCACATAAAAGACGAGTTTCTTCCCGGAAGTGGTGAACCACGGGCCGGTGTACCCTGAAAACGATGCCGGTGATATATAGAACCATTCGGGGTCTGAAACGGTTATCTTCTGCTGGGCAGGTGTCGTCCCGGGAGTCCCGGTCGGCCCCCACCAGCCTATCTCGTCCCCTGCGGCAACCCCGGTCGCCGTGATGTCAAGCCCTTCCTCCCCGATAAAAACCGTTCCTCCGGCCGGAACATTCCATATGTCCGCGTATCCCGGTACTGCAAGCAGGATGAGCACCCCGGTCACTCCTGCAAGGAGCATCCATGGTCCTGATCTCATGAAGAGAGTTCTGGAGCAAGGGAGGAAAAGTAGTTTCCTCAGGGGGGCAGGAGAGAGGTTACCGCGTGCCAGAGGTTTGAGAGCCCCTGGGAGATCACGATGGCCGGGTCGACCCCGAGCATCGGGAAGATGAAAAAGAAGTACACAAAGGTCCCTATCGTGCTGCCGACGTTCGCAAGCGCTGCAACGATGACGACCTTGAACAGCGGGATATGCCACATCTCGGAGAGGCTTTCTGCCGCAAAGATACGTCTGAAATCACCCGGGGTAGGTTTCCGGATTTTCGCCTCCACGATGGCGGAGAACCACCCCGCAGCGATCAGGGGGTTTAAAGCGGTGTACCAGGAAACCGCGAACCCGGTCAGGGCGGAAAGCGGGTGGCCCCCGGCCGCCAGCGTGAACACGGCGGTGAACACCCCGTGGATGAGGACCCAGTAGAGGAGCGCCCAGAGGAGGACATCAAGGCCGACCCCGGAGAACGCGATGGTGATGATCATGAACGCGAAAAAGCCGACAACGACGACCTCGAACAAACGCATCCAGGGGAACGGCTTGATTACAGCGCTCAACGGCTCCTCTGGGGGAAGGTCAGCGGGAGTACTGAGGTACCGTTTTATCCCGTTCACGTGGCCCGCCCCGACAACAGCCAGGATCCTGCCTTCAGGCCCGGACTGTCCGGAAAGCCGGACCAGCTGGTGACCCATGTAGGCGTCGCGTTCATCGATGAGGGCATGGGCACCACGGGGAGAGAACTTCCGGAACTCGTCGAGCGCATCAGATACGACGTCCTGTTGAGTGAGGGTGTCGATATCGATCGTCTGGCCGCTATCAAGCATGATCACCGAGCGGCCGAGGGCATAGATCATTTTGAGCTTCTCGATGACCGACATGGAACGCCAGAACCGCTGGAGGGTGATCCTGATGTCCCGGTCAATCAGGGCGAGCGGTACCTGCCGCTCCTCTGCGATCGCCACGGCGGCCTTCATCTCCGCCCCTGGTTCGACCCCGACGTCCATCCCGATTTTTCTCTGGAGGTACGCGAGGATCCACTGGATCAGCATCTGGGTGAAGTTGCCGGACTCAATAACCTGGTCAACCGATGCGGGTTCCTGCTGCTGTTTTTTCAGGGCGTTATACCGCCCGGGATCGAGTTCCACCGCAATGATGTCAGGTTTGAACTCTTCTATCGCCTGGTTCACCTCGTCGATACTCTTCTGGGAGACGTGCGCCGTCCCCACCAGGCGGACCTCACCCATGGAGGACCCTTACCCCCGTGCTGTCGATGAGCACCCTTGAATTATCTGGCAGAATATTCATGTTGAGAACTTCCTTGATTGCATCAGCTTCTGCATCCTCCTCGCGAAGCCTTCGGACCAGTCCGAACGCCAGGGAGAGGGCGGCTCCCCGGCTCATCCGGGTGCCTGTGCCGGGACAGAGGTCGCAGGACGGTCCCCTGTCTGACAGGGAAAACGGGTATGTCCGGCAGATCCATGGCCTGAACGGGTATATCAAACAGCCATTGCCGTTATAGAAACAACAATGCCCGTCTTTTTTCATGAGCGACCAGCCAAACGTGCCTACGGTACCCCTGCCAAGAGGGACCGTTTCATGGTAGGGCTCGGCAAAGGACTCGCGTGATTTTGAGATTGCAGCCTCTATTCGGCGCAGTTCAAGGTCAGAGAGGAACACGGCCCAGCGTTCATCACCGTCATCGCCGCAGCACGAACCGCAGCCCGTGCACGAAAACCCGGCCCTTTCCAGGTATCCTGCAAGAGGGAGGGCGTTCAGGGTATCCCGGGCCTGTTCACGCCTCTTCGCGGCAGATCCGGTCAAAGTTTTCGTACACCCTGCGACCGTCGACACTATGGCTCACCTCCGGGTGCCACTGGAGGCCGAACATTTTCCTTTTCGTGTCCGCCATGGCCTCGATGGCACAGATGCCCGACGAGGCCAGCGGGGTAAAACCATCAGGGAGCCGCGTCACTTCATCAGCATGGGATGCCCAGACATTCATGGTGTCCGGGTAACCGGAGAGGATATCGTCATGTTCGGAAACCCTGACCTCCACAGCCCCGTAGCCTCCTGCTTTGCCCTGGCGGACCTCCCCTCCGAGGGTCGAGGCGATGATGTGGTGGCCAAGACAGATCCCGAGGACAGGGAGGCCGAGCATGAGGTATTCACTGCAGTTTCCCTTCCTCCCGATATCGGGGCCGCCTCCCAGGATGATACCCCGGCACTCCTCTGCAAGGGTCCCGGGAGGAGTCGAGTTCGGGACCATGCGGGCTTCGATCTCAAGGTCCCTGAGCATTCTGAGGATGAGGTGGTTGAACTGGCCGAAATTATTGATGACGAAGAGGGGCCGCATCTCCTTAAGCGTTTATTTGTTTCTATGTCATTAATGCTGTCAGGCGGGCCCGCTGCAGCCTCAACTGTAATTGCTCACCGATTCAAAGACTTTTGACCGAATTTCGTCTGGATGGTGGCCCATCAGGTTTGCGAGGAACATGGAGCCCCCGGCTCCCATTCCCTCCTTCACCTCCCCGATGCAGTACCTGGCGAGGCCTGAATGCCCGAGTTCACCAAAACCCGGGTCCACATACAGGACGCGGCAGCCCGTCGCACGGGCGATCTCCGGTACATTCGCAGAATGGTCGTCGTGCACGTACCGGGTCGTCACTATTTCCGGCGGCTCAAAACCAAGCGCCCTGACCGAAGCCGCGACAGCCAGCATCTGGGTACCCCCCGCAAGGACCAGACGCCCGTCGAAGGTCGATGCAATCCCTGCCGCAACGGGCATCATCGGGTCGCCGGCTGCCCTGAGAACATCCAGGGGGGCGGTGATCCCTTCCGTTTCAATACGGGCGAGGACGGCCCGGCTCACCTCCTCCTTGATATTCACAGGGTTCCGGGCAAAGCTGCTGCTTACACGGGCATCGATGCCAAGCCCCCGGAGAACGCACAGGGCGGTGGTCGTGCCCCCTGGTACGCACTCGCCGAGGACGAAGAGGTCGGTATGGTGGGACAGGAACCGGCCCAGCCACTGGCCCTCCTCAAAAAGATGGCGGGCTTTCGGGACCGCGTCCCCTTTCCGCGGGTCGTTTCCGGGCATACCGCCGAGATCGAAGGTAGGCACGGTCGGCGGGTGGACCAGACCTGCATTGATGAAAAGCGGGTTTATGCCGGTCAGTTCCATCATGGCCCGGGTAATCGTGGCCGGAGTCGGGCATCCCGTCGGGGTGTTCGGTCGCACCGGCTGGCTTGTAATCTTCCCCCTGATGATCAGTTCTGAGTCCAGGACAGGAGTCAGGAGGGTTTTTTCAGGGGTCGGACCCGCCCCGGACAACCCGGGGATGGTTGAGAGAAGGGTATTTGCGAGGACTGCACCAAACAGGGGATGTTTCGGTGGTTCCCCGGGTGTCCCCGAAAGAAAGGACATGGATTTATCAGTATAGTGTAAGCCCGGGGCCGGTCATCAAGATATCCACATCCCATGCGGGATATGGGACAACCCGGTAGGATTATCGAGGGCCGCGGGAGACAGTACTGCCAGGGTGTGAATGAACCCATGTGGGCGGATCCGGTTCGGGCGATGCTGCAGTTTACGACCATCCTCCCTCTTGGAAGGCCGGCTCCGTTCGAAGCCTTCTGCCGGCATTCATACACCTATCCTCTGGCAGGGTATGTTACCGGGGGAATAGCAGCAGCGGTCATCCTGGTCTTCCCTGACAAACCCCTGATAGGGGCGGTCCTGGGAATAGCAGCCGTGCTCATCCTTTCCGGCTGCAACCACTTCGACGGTCTCCTCGACCTCGGGGACGGCCTCATGGCCCATGGTGACAGGACGAAACGGGTGGCTGCGCTCACGGACCGGACGATAGGGGCCGGCGGCATTTCCGCCGGTATCATTACGGTCGCCCTGGCCATTGCCGGACTTGCCTCATGTCCCTATCCAGCATTTGCCATCCTTGCCGCAGAGGTGGCCGGCAGGTTCTCGATGGCGTTCCTTTCAGCATACGGCAGGCCCTTCACGGAGGGGATCCACTCCTCCATCCACACGTTCGCGCGGCCGCAGTTCGGCCTGTATGCCTTTATCCTCTGTCTCCCGCTGGTGCTGTTCCGTTACCTCTCCCACGGCACTCCCTACTTTGTCCTGGCAGTGTTCCTCGTCATGCTCGCCGTGCCCTGTGGGATGCTCCTTCTCGGACGGCGTGTCTTCGGCGGGGTGAACGGCGACATCACCGGTGCCTCGTGCGAGGTCACGCGTGCGGTCGTGCTTGTCGTTGCAGCGTTGGTGAGCTGATCAACGGTTTTTTTGCTGTGGTTAGCCGATATTCCAGCCGATGATCAAGGACACGGGCATTCACATGAAAGGGGGTGTCATCACCGAGCGGGACTACGACTTCTGCACGGTCAGGACACGTATCCCCGCCGGAAATCTCACCCCGGCCCAGTTACGCGGGCTGGCCGACATTGCCGATGCATATGGAAAAGGGTACGTCCATATCACCACCCGGCAGACGGTGGAGATCCCTCATGTTGACCCGGTGCGGCTCGAACCCCTGGCCCGGGACCTCGTGGCAAACGATACCCCGGTGGGGTCTGAAAAGGATGAGATTGTCAATATCGTCTGCTGTCCCGGATATGAACGCTGCAAATACGCAAATATCGATACGATATCCCTGGCCCGCGACCTGGACGCCCGCCTCTTCGGCAGGGAGATGCCGGTCAAGATACGGATCTCCCTTTCGGGCTGTCCCAATGCATGTACGAGCCCGATGCTGAACGAAATCGGGATCATCGGCATCCGTGAACCGATCAGGACCGCCGGACTATGCACCGGGTGCGGGACCTGCATGGAATACTGCAGGGAGGACGCTATCAGGATTAGGAACGGCATTTCCGTTCTGGACACGGAACGCTGCATGAAGTGCGGCAACTGTCTCATGTCATGTCCCTTTGGGACGTTGAAAACCAGGGGCCCCCAGTACCTTGTGACCGTCGGAGGCCGACGGGGCCGTCACCCGAAGGTTGGCAGGAGCCTCGCGGTCCTTGATGACGAGGGGACAGTTATCGAAACCGTTGAGAAGATAATCCAGTGGGTCTACCGGCGCGCATGGTCGGGAAGGCTCCTCTCCGACCAGCTGGACGACATCAGGTTCGATGCGTTCCGTGAGGAAGTCCTCGCAGGATTGGACAGGCAGAAGGAAGAGAAGCCGGGTTTCAGCGCCTAGGCTGCTCCCGGGACCAGTGCCTTGACCGGAAGCCCTCGCCACGGTCATCGTCACAGTCAATGCCCGATGCCGTCGTCATAAGGGTGTTGAACATCATCTGCGCATTCATGAGTTCCTCGTCCGAGGAGACTCCTTTCGATATGTTCTTTGATGCCTGCTCCTGGGGGGGCGGGAAAACCCTTGCACCAACCCGGATGCCCCTGCAATGGATGCAATAGGCACATTTGACATGCGTGGAAACCTCCCCGTCATCGCAGGTGACGGTTGCCCGGTCGCTGCCCTCAGCACGGTGAATCGCAAGAGTCTTCATGGTAGATCAGAATATTCATGGGGAAACATTATCACTTTGATGGTTTTTTTAAGGAATCTGGCTGTTACTGCCGAAATGGTCAACGAAACGATTAATATAGAATACTTTCCAATATGTAATACTCGCATAAATAGGCTGTGCTGAACAGTCGTTATGCTGCGGAGGTTTTAGCGTACAATGGCAGCTGAGAAGCCCCACATGAATCTTGCCGTCATCGGACACATCGACCACGGTAAGTCCACCACTGTCGGAAGACTGATGTTTGAAACCGGGACCGTCCCCGCCCACATCATCGAAGGATACAGGAAGGAAGCGGAATCGAAAGGCAAGGCGACCTTCGAGTTCGCATGGGTCATGGACAACCTCAAGGAGGAGCGTGAGCGTGGTATCACCATCGATATTGCGCACAAGCGGTTCGACACCCCCAAGTTCTACTTCACAGTCGTCGACTGCCCGGGTCACCGTGACTTCGTCAAGAACATGATCACCGGTGCCTCCCAGGCCGATGCCGCGGTCCTCGTGGTTGCCGCACCCGATGGTGTCATGGAGCAGACCAAGGAACATGTATTCCTTTCCCGTACTCTTGGGATCAACCAGCTTATCATTGCGGTAAACAAGATGGATGCCGTCAAGTACGATGAAAAGCGGTACAAGGAGGTCAAGGAAGCCGTATCGGGACTCATGAAGATGGTCGGCTACAAGGCAGAAGAGACCCATTTCATCCCGATCAGCTCACTTGCCGGTGTCAACATCGCGAAGAAATCGACCGAGACCCCGTGGTACACCGGTCCGACACTCCTCGAAGCCCTTGACACGCTGAAAGAACCTGAAAAACCAACCGACAAGCCTCTCCGCGTCCCGCTCCAGGACGTCTACTCGATCAGCGGTATCGGGACCGTCCCGGTCGGCAGGGTCGAGACCGGCGTCATGAAGAAAGGGATGAAAGTCGCCTTCATGCCGGCCAACAAGGAAGGAGAAATCAAGTCTATCGAGATGCACCACGAGGAAATTCCCCAGGCGCTTCCCGGAGACAACATCGGGTTCAACGTCCGTGGTGTCGGCAAGGATGACATCCGCAGGGGCGATGTCTGTGGTCCCGCTGATGTACCCCCGACGGTTGCCGACGAGTTCACGGCCCAGATCGTCGTGCTCCAGCACCCGAGCGCTATCACCGTGGGATACACGCCCGTCTTCCACTGCCACACGAGCCAGATAGCCTGCACGTTCATCGAGCTCCAGAAGAAGATGGACCCGCGGAGCGGCCAGACGAAAGAAGAGAACCCGACGTTCCTGAAAACGGGGGATGCGGCAATCGTCCTCATCAAGCCGACAAAACCAATGGTCATCGAAAACGTGAAGGAACTCCCGCAGCTCGGGCGCTTTGCCATACGGGATATGGGGTCCACGATTGCAGCGGGCATGTGTATCGGAATCAAGCCCAAGCAGATGAGATAAGTCCTGATCGGTGGTCCTGATGCAGAAAGCCAGAATACGCCTTACAGGCACGGATTATAAGAAGGTCGAGATGGTCTGCGACCGGATACGTGAGATTGCGGAACGCACCGGCGTGAATCTGGCTGGCCCTATACCATTACCGACGCAGC
>CAZGXZ010000016.1:19277-23313 GCA_964530035.1 uncultured Methanoregulaceae archaeon | reverse complement strand
CCTCGCACTAATTATTATTTTCTCTATTTTAATTGGCTAAATCAGAATATTAATGAATTTCAAGCCTTTATTTTTCATCCCCTTCACACATAACAAGGCAGAGATTACATGCGGGTCCCGAGTTCCACCTGGGATGAGCGATCCAGAACCATCCTGGCGATGGCCCTGAATTACAAGGATATCGTCATAGTCGAGGCCGTTGTTTGATAGGCAACTTCAAATATCACTTGTTTATACTGGAATTTTATGAAAGATGAAAACAACAAGTTCATCACTACTGTCGCGATCCTAACCAGGAGGTTGAAAGAAGGCAAGAGTTATGATGATTTCCGCAAGGCTTGGTACCATACCACTGGCTTCGGAGTCGAGGGAAAGGAAAAAGGGGGGAGCAACAGGATGGTTACTCTGATCAATGTGTTTGATCCGAGGGAGATAATAGTCCTGGGTTTTGCCACAACTACGCTTGAACAGCTCAAGGACGCGCTTGATATCGATGTTGCATATCGGGGAGAGAACCCGATGGATAAAATTATCGAGCCAGAAATTGGTAGAAAATTCTGTGCCCTGATCTCGGAGGACGATTTTTCCGCTGTCGGAAAAATACCCTATAAACCACCTGCTGTTGCAGGAAAGGAAACGAATATGGAAGAATTTTATAAGAACTTAAAAGCCCTCGAGAGACTCTTTGAGGAAGCGTCAAAGAAACGCGATGAGATAAATGAGGCACGGAAAAATGAAGAAGGACCGGGAAATACCTGAACAATCTGATAACCCTTCCTTGGAGGATAGAATATGCCCATTTCTCTTTTTCATCTGCTCAAGAATCTTTCCTGATTGCAACACCATAAAATGGGAATGCTTCGGAAAAAATAATGGGTAACGTGGCAGAATGGCAATGAGGATGACTCATATGGCAACCTTCGTTCTTGTTCACGGTCACAATATGTCTACAGAAACCTGGAACAAACTTACCGTCGGAGATCCCATTCATACAGACGACGGCCATCTGGGCGGCAAATATTGGGATGGAACCGTTTCTGCTCTCAAGGCACATAATTACCGCGCTTTTGCGCCAACACTCAGGGACGAACACAGCAGCAATCTGACTGAGCATATTGAGCAAATTTGTACATTGATAACCGAAAATGATCTTAAAGACGTAATTTTAGCCGGTCACAGCTATGGCGGGATGGTAATAACCGGTGTTGCAGCCAGAATACCTGAGAGAATCCGCCGCTTGGTGTATATCGATGCTGCATTACCTGATCCAGGACAATCATTATTTGACCTCATTGTCTCCTGCGGTTTCGACCCCGCTTCATTTACTCTCCTGGGAACAGCCCCGCCTTTCCTGGAAAAGCTGCAATATGACCCGCGAACAATTGAGTCGTTGCCGAAAACATTTATTCTCTGCACAAAAAGCAAGTTTTCCTCCTTGATAGGTGCCGGTGTCGCCAGAAAGAGAATTACCCCCGGAGGAAGGGACTGGACCTTTATTGAGATGCCTGCATCGCACATGCCAATGGCTGACATGCCTGACGAGTTTTACAGAGTGATGCTGGACTCTGCCAAAGAATAGCAGCCGATATCATCGATTTTGAGGCATCGGGCTTCAAGAATAATATTTTCAGTCTCATTCTCTGCCCTGAGTTTCAGGGGAAAAATTGTTCCAACCTGAACCAGGCTCTGAATGATGGAAAGCGGATGGCAAACGGGAAGTATCATCCAGGTGGAATTTCGGTCATCCTATTCGAATGTGTATCCTGCCTACTCCCCGCCACATGGGCAGGGTAGTTTTCCCCCACTTCCTGCAGCTGATTCAGGCCCCGTCCTCCGCGGCCTGTAGAGGCTGAAATGGGTAGGGATGGAGAAGAACAGGCTGAAATGGGCAGATCCCCCGGCAGACATGTTGCCGGAAACTGCCCGGAAAGACTACCTCCCCGCACCAACAAAGGATACCTTCCAATATTTGATGTCCGGAGGCCCGATCCCTTGCACCCAGTGTTCGCCCCCGTCTACCGTATATATTATCACACCCAGCGGTAATTCCGGTTTGATATATGCCGATTGGCGACCCACGGCCCATATGTTCCGATCATCCAGACACGTGATACCTTCGTATGAATAGACTGTGTCCGCAGGGCTGAATACCTGGCTAACGACGCTGCCGTTCTCTGCAACATGGACCCGGTAGATTGCCCCTGTAAGCATTTCATTCAGCACTCCCCAGACCGTTTCCGCACTGGATGCGCAGATATCATCGAAATCATTATTTCCATCTACTGATGCGGCGACCTTGAACCAGGTGGTACCACCATCAACGGTCCGGTAGATATCAGTATATGGTCTGACGGTGCTCCATACTACCTGCGGGCTATACGCACTGACGGCAAACGTTTGTCCATTCCGCGGAACACCTTCCAGGGGTTCCTTTCGCCATGAATCCCCCTTGTCGGTCGAGTGGATAATATACCGGTTATTATCCAACCTGGTGGTGTCGGCAATCCACACGTTTCCATCACTCATAGCATCAATGCGATTGACCTCGGACAGGTACACCTCTGGATGTGGAACAATGTTCCATGTACTACCCCCATTAAGGGTATGCATGAGTACGCCGCCAAGTGAGGCTGCCCAGGCCTCGTTGCTACTCAGCCCTTTTATACCCTTGATCCCTCCAAGAAGTCTGTCAGGAATGGGCTGCACAACCCATGTGCTGCCTCCATCCGTGGTATGCAGGATGGCACCCCGGGCTTCGCTCATATTGCCTGAACCAAGGGCAGCCCATGCTGTCAGGTCATCTACTGCACTGATATCAGTACCCTCCATGTTCGGCCAGGCTGATAAGTCACCCTGCACCTGCCAGGTTCGGCCGCCGTCAGCAGTATGCACAATGGCTGGTGTACCAGCCTGATCCTGGCCGATAGCCCAGCCAACGCCAGGTGGATAGACTTCTATCAGGTCCTGTCTCGTGGTGGTGTTTCCTGACAGCCTCCCGTTTTTGACTTTAATGACCGTCTGGGTAATCGTATAGGTGCCGGGCACCAGGTAGGTATGGGCCGGGTTCTTGGCTGAGGACGTTGTCCCGTCACCGAAGTTATAGTTCCAGTAGTCAGGCTTCCCGGTCGAATTGTCAACGAAGGTGACGCTCAGGGGTGCTTTTCCGGAGAGGGGTGCAGCGGTGAAATTGGCGACAAGAACGGGCCCCGGCGTACCCTTGACGGTGATCAGGTCGGGTTTCACTGTCGTGTTTCTTACCAGTCTGCCACCCCCAATCTTTATAGCAGTCAGGGTAACGGCATAGGTTCCGGGAGTGCGATAGAAATGGATGGGATTCTTCGCTTTCGAAGTGAGCCCATCGCCGAAGTCGTAGTTCCACAAGTCAGGGTCGCCCTCTGAAGAATCGGTGAAGGCAACCGAAAGCGGGACAGAACCGGAGAGGGGTGCAGCGGTGAAGTTGGCATAGAACGCGGGCTTTATCGCGGTATTCAGTGGCGAGTAGTCAATGGTGTCTGCATCAGGAACGGACGGGGTCTGATATGCCATCGTTTTTACAAACCTTTGATGCTGGTTGTAATAACCCGAATTAGCGTAATCTATTGAATATGACCCATTGTTTTCCCCTCGCCAGTTGAGGGTTGCAGAATGAGTGTTCGTATCTGTTACCCCTGGTGCCCAGTAATTGGTAGACGTGTCCGGAATGGCCGGACCAATCCAGCTGAAAAACAGAATCAATACCAATAATCCACAGCGGTACATTTCTTTCATACCCTTTCCACATTCTTACGAACAATTTTAAAGTTCTTTAAATGCTATTGTTGAGGAGTCCTCCTGCAATCCGTGGATACCCATCAGAGATTTCGCACCGACTTGATAAGATCTCGCGAGAAAAAGGGAGAACCAGATGACCTCCATGGTTACGGGAAAAAGACCAAGTGTAGATGAAATCACGGTGCATGGGGAAGGATAACGGTCCTATCCTCCGTTTGCCGGACTGGCTGGTCGTGGGTGAATTTTGGCCTGGTCCTGAGTCCAG
>CAZGXZ010000016.1:0-19267 GCA_964530035.1 uncultured Methanoregulaceae archaeon | reverse complement strand
CCTTTCTCCGGCTCAAACCGGTCAGATTTGCACAGTATGAACCTGGGCCAGAGGAATTGTCCTGTCTGGGATTGCCATTTTTCAATTCTTCTCTGCAGCACACTCACTCTGAGACCGGTATCAGTCTGCCCTTCAGCTGTTCCTCAAGGTTGAGTTTTACCAGTTCAACCACATTACTCACCACTCCCCTCGTATAACTTTTCAGTAAATCGTCTGTCCTGAAGAATTCCCTGTCCGCGTTGCTGTTGAACTCTGCACCGTGCGTCCGGTACGAGATCCCGAACGGGGCGAGGATATACCCCATCTGCTGGAAGTTGAGGAAGATGTCCATGGCGGTTTTCACTCCGCCGTCCTCATGGCCGCAGACGAGGATCCCTGCAATTTTTGCTTCGGTCAGGCCGGGCTTTTTCAAATGATAGAGGTTCTGCATGCAGGTGGTGCGGTCAAGGAATATCTTGAGACGTGCCGACATGGTGTTCCAGTTTATCGGGGATGCCACGATGACCGCCTTTGAGGCGGCGAGCATCTCGTGAAATACGTGCATGTCGTCGTCCGGGTTTCGGCAGGGGTAGTTGCAGGACTGGGCTCTCACGGCATAGCAGCACCAGCAGTTGTCAATCCGGTACTCGCTCAGGTTGAACCTCCGGTAGCTTACGCCTTTTTCAACGAGTACCGCCTCTGCGACCTCTGCCATGACACTCGTGTTTCCTGCCCGGTGGGTGCTGCCGTTGATGAGCAGGACATCAAAGGGTTTCCCGTCGTACATAAACGGTACGTGCTCCTTTTCGTGAATGAACTCACCTGAGGGACTGTGACAGTTGGGGCAACCTCTGGGTGGTTTTTCTCCGGTAAAGATAAAACCGCATACTGTGCACTTCCAGGTCATCCCTGGTTCATGAAAAGTATCATTACGGTCTGGTTCTGTCATCAGTTCCCTATATTCAGGCCTGGACCCATAAACCATCTGATCTGTCAGTCACTTTCAGTCCGGTGGCCGCATCAGGGTGTTGATTGGAGAAACGGGAGCCGGGAAAAGAGTACCTGAGGCATAAGCCGTCGTCATCTTCTGACCCTTTTCCAGGGCGTCCTGATCGCGTTTGATGAACAGAGGGGTGGTCGATGAGGACCCGTCGTGACGGTATGTCATGTGGTAAAGGCAGATATTTTACCTTTTTATCGTGGTCATCAGATGACCTGGTACCTACGGTGTCCTGAAAAAGATGGAATATCTTCCCCACCAGGGGAATACCGTACTCCAAAGAGGATTTACCTCATCCCGTCCATTTTCATGATTGAGAACGTGCCTGCACAACCTCTTCAATCCGCCCCGCCCGATTTCAGGTCATATTTCATCGAGCTCCGGATCGGCACTCCAGAATGGAGGTTGAACCAGGCCATCGTCGAGGCGAGGACGCGGTATTTTCTGCAGGACCCGACCGGACCGGAAAGGCCCGGACGAAACCTGGCCCCCTCGGCACCCCACATCTCCCTCTATGGAGGCTTCACCATTCGCCCCGGCTTCTCGTTCAGCGATGTAAAACGAGTCATCGGCAGGACATGCCGTAGCATTCCCTTTTTTCCCTACCGGATAGGGGATTATGAGTCAAGGCTCGGGTACAGCGGGGGTGTGGTGGCCTTCCGGGTCATCCCTTCGGTAGAGCTCGCAGCATTCCGCTCTAATCTCATCGAGGCCCTCTATCCCATCACCAATGACCTGTATCCCCAGAACAACAACCCCGGGGACCTCTGGTACCATGTCACCCTGGGATACAGGCTAGATCCCGGGACCTATGCACGGATGAGAGCGGAACTGGTCGCGATCCCGGGCATGCGACCGGGCCGGTTCCTTGGCCCTGTGGCAGAGCGCCTCGTCTCCTGTACAACGGGCAGGTCCCCCGTGCCTCCGGGACTTCAACCTGTGGAACTCCCTGCAGATGCGCTCCGGCTCACTGTCCTTCACCGGAACATGGTCGCTGCAGAGTACGACCTCATATCAGGCCGGTGGCTTTCCCGGCGTATGGCAGGGGCATCGTATGGCTGGGGCAGGACCCTGTCCCGGTACCGGAAGATCAAGGGATATGAACTGTGCCAGGGGGCATATCAGAAAGGAACGGCGGTCCCATTCGTCATCGGTGACCTGTACCTCGGTAATCCCGACATTATACACAGGTTTTCGCGGCCCTTCCCGTATGGAGACAGCCGGACCATGGACGCGGTCCTTATCAGCAACTGGAACCGGCGGATCCGTCCAGGGGATGAAGTATATTGCATAGGTCCCATCTCGGTGCATGAAGGGATCTGCAGGGACCAGTACATCTCGCGCCTGAACGGGACCATCTACCATATCCCGGCGGAACCGGGAGATGAACCCTTCAAGACCGGTCCGATACTGAAACGGACCTGGCAGGGGGTACCGTTCCTGTTCGTACATAATCCCGCCCACGCACCTGATGGTTTTCCGGGATATATCGTGCACGGTCATCACCACAACGCGGACCTGAAAAAATATCCCTTTTTCGACCCGGAAAAACGCCGTTTTAACGTTTGTCCAGAGCTTACCGGGTATCACCCGCTTTCACTTTCGCACCTGTGTGACTATATCAGGACGGGGCCGCGGAGGGTTGAGTTCTGCGAGTGACAGTGCCTCCCGCTTCATGTCCCACAGGCAGGTATTATGGCATTCAGCTACAAACACCTCCATATGACCCCCTTGAGCCCTGCCCAGGCGACCCTGGCAGGAGCGGGTATCCTCATGGTCCTGGTATCTGTCTACCTGTTCGTGGCCCGGCAGGATATGGCGTGGATCTGGCCCGCCTGGCTGGGTGTTCTGGCGGTGGCCATCGCTGTGTATGACGGTCTTGCACGGTGCCCCTGCTGCAGGGACACCTGATGGTTCTCCAGATATACCCGTTATTCGTCGCGGATCATCGTCAGTGACATTTTGAATGGTGTTTCGGCATAGACCGCATGCGGGATATGCGGTGGAAAGATGATGGTCTGTCCGGCCTGGACCGGCGAATCAACGCCTGCGATGGTCACCCGGCATCTCCCTTCAAGCACCGTCACGACAGCCTCGTATGGTGCTGTATGTTCGGGAAGACCTTCACCTTCATCAAACGCGAAAACCGTGATAGTGCCATTTTTCCTGAATAATAACATCCTGCTTGCGATTGCTCCGTCCTGGTACATGACCAGGTCAGAAAGCCGGACCACGGTACCGGCGATGGGTTCATGCTTGTAGTCCTTCATGGGCACACCTTCAGACGATTACACATATTCCTGCAATACCTGTTGTTCCGGGGGACGGACCTGCACTTCACCTGGCTGCCGTTTTAGTCCATGATCCCGGGCAGCACATACCCTTATGCCGGTTTGTCTTTCGGGTATACCGTTCTGACGGTTTTCCGTCCGGTCCGGGGTATGATCCAGGAAATACCGGTGTCAGCAGGATACGTTCAGTACCCTGCCTCGTCAAGAGTCTTGTTGCAGAGACTGTCACAGTGCTGTATCCAGGGATCGGTTCTTGGTGCATGGCGGAAGGTGACCTTTGAAAATCTGGTGCAAAGCGATCTCACCCGCGTATGCAGTTCAGCCAGGTGTGGCTGGCGGACCCGGTAAAGGCCGTTTAGCTGCCTGATAACAAGTTCGCTGTCTGAAACGACTTCCAGGCGCCCGTCTGTTATTCCTGACGCAGCGGTGAGGGCCATAATGATCGCTTCGTACTCGGCACGGTTGTTGGTTGCGGTCCCAAGGAAACGACTGTTTTCCCGGGCAAGGGTTGCTGCCGTGAGTATGATAAATGCTGCCGCTGCCGGTCCCGGGTTGCCCCGCGAGGCACCATCCGTATAGGCCTGGATGGCCGGGCGCCCGTCGTCCCCTGTATCCTGGTGATGTGGTGCAAAAGGCATGGCTGAAGGATGATGTCAGGTTCCGTTATGGTTAACCCATCTCCCCCTGAGGGATGTATCCGTATAGTTTTCTGTCAAACGGTATGGAGGTAATGTTCAGTTTCACACTCCGCACACCATGGGTATAGTGGACACCCTGGTCAAGCCTCTTTCATGTCTCGGTTGCCTAGTGTCCGGGTGACCTGCCACCGGTGCGGGAACACCTGGACCTACATGGGTTCCAAGGTATGGCTGATCGGAGTCGCGCGGCGCCCTGTAAAGGTCTCATGCACCCGGTGCCGGGCCAGTACACCCCTCGTCAGGGAGCACGGGTGATGACGGACGGCATAGTGGTATCGTGGTTCCATGCTTTCTCTCCACGAAGACTGTTTCGATTGTCTGCCAGGTAAAGATGCCGGGGATTTCTGTCACGTTCCCCCAATCTGGTGAATGTCACCGCGAATATGCCCGTTCATGGCATTGAAGAAAAATAGGTACTTCCATCGCCTTTTTAGGCGATACTTCCCATAGGTACTTCCGACAGGACAGGTGCAGGAGGGCCCCGCCTGTTGTAACCGGAGGTTTGAATTTGGAGGAATCGTTTGAAAATGGTGATAACGGTTATGTGACTGGCAAGGAACCGCCAGGAAATATCATCAACGATTATATCCGGGGCTTGTGCCTGATCCGCAGAAAAGTACCAGGTATCTGGGACGACGCTGATTTGTCGGTACGCCAGATGCCCAGCCAGGACCTGGTAATGCACAGCGGGGTCCAGGAAGACAACAGCCCTCTCTGTTCCGGGAACGATATAACGGAAGAATAGCCCTGAAAACATTCGCTAACGGATGCCGGGCACGCCATCTTGCCTGAGGCCCGCACCGGCCATCGTTTCCCGAAGCCCCTGTCCGGAACGATTCAGGCAAACGACAGTCCCTCATCAGGTTGATGGCAGGAAAATCTTCTTCCACTCCTTCATACTATTGCCCCACCGGTGACCTGGTCAGGCCTGGCCCGGAGGGAAGGTGGTCATGGGTATAAACACAAGGTCCCGTCCTGGTTTTCACCTGATCCACCCCGGTTCTCCCTGATGACGATGGTAATCTCCCGGGTAGTCTGTCCTTTCACTGAAAACGATACTATCCTTTACCCTGGGGTGGTGCAGATCCTCTTCATTTTTTTCCGGAAAAACCCGCATCCTGGTGATCAGTCAAACCGGCCCTGTCGGGAAGGCTTGTCAAAGAAAACGCGGCTCTTTTGCAACGAGATCTGAAATTTTTCTGGTGTTCCGGGAAGTTTTCAGACCTTGCCGAATACCCGTAGCCTCAACGTTCCCGATATCTTAAAAACATCAACCCTATAGTGGGGGCGTGCCCCCACACCCC
Source organism: uncultured Methanoregulaceae archaeon (assembly GCA_964530035.1). Taxonomy (GTDB): domain Archaea; phylum Halobacteriota; class Methanomicrobia; order Methanomicrobiales; family Methanospirillaceae; genus KLAP105. Next base: position 13,995 of record CAZGXZ010000016.1, on the reverse strand, counting down.
CGAAAAGACACCCCGCCGCCCCCGAAGGGCGCCCAGGCGGCGGTCTCACGGCCCTTCATGAAGATTTCGAGCGGGAAAAAAAATCGCTGAAGACTGTACATACAAAAACCATACTACAAACGACCTTACTATTGGCATCACCAACGGCCTGCCATGGCTATCGTATGCAGGGGGTTTGGGGGGCGGCATTCATCCGGTTCGAATCGCTCTTATCCTCCGACTGTTCAAAGTGAAAATAAAAAAAGGGCTCTGTTAAAACGGATATGAACGGGAGTTCACACCCGAACCATGAAAATGCCCATTCAAAATCTCCTTATTATAAGGTTATTTTCACCATTTTCTTACCAAATCCTATGATTGGAATTGCACCTGATGAAGATTTCTTATACCGGGGGAATAAAATTGAAAATGAAGTGAATTTGAACAGAACTGTCAAAAAGGAGATATTTTTCAAGCCTTTTCAGGCCTGAAATGCAACAGGTCTGCCCCGGCGGAATTCCCTCCCCGCACGATGGTGCCATGAGGGAGGGGCGATTATGCGGTACGATACAGTGGGAAATGGCCAGGAAAAACAATGGGCCGTCACCGTTGTTCACAATGGTTCTTTATTACTGTTCCGAGGTTACGAACCAACTGATATGCCGGGTGATATGTTGAAATGAGGGATATGGGAATCAGTCACGGAACGCTTCTCCTCATGGAGAGGTCATAAGAATATTTGTAATCCTTATACGGCACCTTTTGCATGGCACGGTCTCGGGAGTATATCACAATAAGAAAAGGTCAGGGATAATGGGAAGAAAGGGAAGAGTAAGAAGGAATCCAAACTCTTCAGGCAACCTTTTCGGCTGCCATGTCAACGTCTTCTTCCTTGATCGTCTTCCTGCCCGCGTGCATCGCGAGTTTGTTCGCCTCTTTTGTCAGTTGGGCGATGTATTCCTCTGTCTTTGCAACGAGCACCTCAGCAGCATCGCTGCCGACCCTTTCTGCTCCGTTTTTCTTTGCAATCCTTACGACTGCGGCAATAGGTAAATCTGCCATTGTATTGCCTCACATCAAAGAGTATTTAAAAATATTTAAAGGTTTCGCGGCAAATGGGGGATTCAACCCCGTCAAACCTCTTTATCGGCGATTCAAAGGTTCATCGGGCTCCCTGTAGTCTGGAGGGATATAAGGTCTGGATTGTAAAAAGGACGTTGCAGATCTCTCATTTCAGACGTAAAAGCTGATGTTCTTTTCTGGGTCCCGCTATGGGGATGGATCAGGTCCTCCCCCCGGACTGCTGAAATCCTTCATGACTTCCTGGGTCCACACATGAAGAATTCTCCATGTTTTGTATCCCCTGGCCAGGCCTGATAAGAATGCCGACGAAGCAGGGGGTTGGCAGGATCATGACTTTTATTGATTGGCATTCCTGCAAACAACCGCCCCATTGGTCCCGGGCCCCGGGTGGATTTATGGATTCGCCCAGATCACGGGAACCTGTCTCTCACGTTGTCTGATATCAGGACTCCCGGGTGTGTCATCCCCGGACACCCTGGGTCGAGCGATCGTCTGGGACTTATGCAGGGCTGCAAATGGAAATCAGCGCCATTTTCCTCAAAGGCCCTTCCGGATATTGTAATAACCAGGCAGGTATCCAAATGTATCGATCCTGAAAGAGCGGGGAACGAGGGTTCAGGATCCAGGGCATGAGGAAAAAGCGCATTTTGATTGGGATGCATTTCCTCCCTTGAAAATGTTTTTTTGCACTTTTTCGAACAGGTCTGCCTTTATAGATTTTTCAGGGCACATGATCCCCCCTATCCTGGCCCGGTCCCGTTCTCCGGGATCATATGCCCGGAGCGCTATGTTAATAGCCAACGGCGGCAAGAATGGACTGAGGGTCGTTCGCGTGCCTGCGCATCGGGCATGCAGGGTGCATAGAGGGGTGTATGCCATTATGTCACATCAAGGGTTATCTGCCGTTCTATCGGCGATTGTATGCGTGGCTGCCCTTGTCATGCCAGCAGCAGCGGTTTATCCCGGGTACTTTGCTCTGATCACTCACAAGGATACCGGAGTAATCAGCGTGGTTGATCTCAGTACTGACCCGCCACGTGAAACCCTCGCCTATGAGTGCGGACCGGAAACCAGGCCGTCAATCCCTGTGATATCCCAGGATCAGAGCCGTGTCCTGGTAGGGCTTACCGGGAGCGGGGAGGTACTCGTCCTGAACCTTACCAGGGAATCATTGAAACGGGTTTATGAGGTACCGGTCGAAGGACGCCCTGCAGGAATCGCGATATCGCCCAATGGCACCATAGCGCTTGTTGGGAACAGCCAGACCCAGTCTGTTGCAATACTCAACCTTTCAGAACCGTTCTCCCAACCGTATTATCTGCAGACCGGACAGGTCTCCCCAATGGCCGTGGGTATAACACCCGATGGCCGGTATGGGCTGATAGCCGCGGGCTCCACGGATGGCACGCTCTCTGTTGTGTCTCTTGATGGCCCGGAACCGGCGGTACAGTACACCATCCCGGTCGGAGCGTCTCCCCGTGCATTGGCAGTGGATCCCACCGGCAGGCATGTCATCGTACCCCTGGCCGGGGAGCGGAAACCGTTCAGCGTCACCGTCATCAACACGAGTACGGAACCGTTCTTCGTCGAGGCAAAGGTGCCGGTAGGGAATATTTCCCCTGGAATCCCCACGATATCCCCGGATGGGAGGTTTGGGTTTGTCCCCCTGAGCGGTAGTTATGAAGTCGCGGTAGTTGACCTTTTCAACGAGACACCGTTCCTGGCAGGCACAACGGTCACCGGGCGGGACCCGGGGAGCATTGCATTCCTGCCAGACAGCTCGGTCGCCTTCGTCACCACCAGCGGTGCCAGCAGCCTTATCGAGATAAGTCTTCCCGGTCTCCAGGTGAAAGACCAGGACATCCTCCCCTATTATGCCCCCTATGGCATTGCGCTTTTCACCGGGGCCGGGAGCCATGTTCCCTTTATCAAACCGCTTCAGCCGTTTGAAATCGAAGTCGGAAAACTCCTCTCTTTCTCCCTCGAGGTGACCGATGTTGATGGAGACCTCCTGACGACAATGGCAATGGACATGCCCCCAGGAGCCATGCTCAATGGGACCTCATTTTCCTGGGTCCCGCTCCTGAACCAGACCGGCAGGTACGCCCCGGTGTTCAGCGTGAATGATGGGGTCTATACAAGCCGGCATACGGCCGATATCACTGTTGTTGGAAATGGTCCGGGTGGCATGGACATTCCGCCCCCTCCTGCCGTACCTGGAATGTGATACCTTAGGTATCCCTCAGATATGGATTTTTTTCAGAAAAGGATGACCGCCCGATTTCCTTGCGTATTACCCGCAGGCGCCCGTTGCTCCTGACGTAAATGGTACAGAAAAAATGGTTCCGTGTGCCAGTGTCATACTCTGACATGGTCCTGGATAAACATGTCCTCAAGGCCTGACCATGAATACATCACCTTTTTTGGGAACTAAATGAAAATAATCCACGCGAACGGAGAGAAATCTGACATGGACGAGAAAGCAGGAGAATGGGCAGAGAGGACCTGTGCCCACTGCGGCGGTGAAGGTTGTAGTTATTGCGACAAAAAAGGGTATGTCCTGGTACGATGTCCTCCGGAACCCTGCAGGGAGTGCGAGGGTGACGGGTGTTTCGTGTGCGGCTACACCGGATGGAGAAAGGTAAAAAGCAGGTATGACTGACCTGGAAGCGCGATTCTTCCGGTCCTGGAGCAGGTCGCCATGATATTCGACCTCACCGAGTTAGTCGGTTACTCTGCAGGGTTCTGCACGACGGTCGCATTTATTCCCCAGGTCATACGGTCGGTGAAGACACGGTCCACGAAGGATATCTCCCTTCTCATGCTCGTCCTTTTTGCAACAGGGCTTACCCTGTGGACGATCTATGGTTTATGCGAGGACCGGCCGCCTATTGTAGCGGCAAACGTGATAACCCTGGTCTTCGTCTGCGTTCTTTTCTGGCTACGGATAAGATATGGCGCCTCCAAAAGTGAATCCTGACCCGGTCTAGAAAGCACCCCATTCCGGGCGTAAATATTCCTTGATGACTCCAACCCTTTGCCGCACCACATCGAGGGCACGCGGGTCAAAGGCCTCTTCATACATCCACCGGTATGCAGCCGGTTCCCTGATCCCCGAAATATCCATGCCTGCCATGGCCGCAATTATTCCGAGGTTCGTATATGGCAGTGCCGCTTCCACACTGTATCCCCCTTCAAGTACGGCAATTAACCGTCCTCCGCACAGTTCTCCTGCAAGGGCAACCGCCCCGGCCATGAGACGGGCATACCCCGACGAGGTGAGGGCAAGACTGGTGAGCGGGTCCGTGAAATGGTTGTCCTGGCCTGCGGAAACTGCGATGGCGTCCGGGTGAAATATTCGTGCAAGTGGGATAATGACTGATTCCATGAGGTAATGGTACACTTCGTCCGAGGAGCCCGGGGGGACGGGAAGGTTGACCGTATACCCTTTTCCAGCCCCAGTTCCCGTGGAGGAAAGGTGACCGGTCCCGGGGTAGAGGGGGCTCTGGTGGACCGATATGAACAGGACCGAGGGGTCATGGTAGAAGATCTGCTCAGTCCCGTTGCCGTGGTGAGCATCCCAGTCAATGATAAGGACGCGTCGCATGCCCTTCTTCTGGATGTGCCGTGTCATAATGGCGATGTTGTTCAGGTAGCAGAACCCCCCTCCGCCCCTGGTACCGGCATGGTGGCCGGGCGGCCGGACCATGGCAAAGGCATTCGTCACGTTACCTGCGAGGACCTCATCGGCTGCAGCCATGGCCCCTCCTGCCGCAAGGAGCGCCCTTTGAAGGAGGCCGGGGGGTACGTTCGTATCCGCATCAATAATCCCTCCCTTCAGACTTGCATGTTCAAGAAAGTCCAGGTATGACCCCTCGTGGACCTCACGTACCGCATCATGCGGGGCCGGGTATGGGTGGACCAGACGTATCCGGGGGTCCCGCAACAGCCCTTCCTCCACCAGCTGGTCCCAGGTATACTGGAGCCGCTCCCTCCGCTCAGGGTGGGTGGGTGCCTGTTCATGGAGGAGGTACGAGTCACAGAACACGATGGCGGTTGTCATGGGGCCTCGCTCGTGATTCCAGGAGATATCTGTACGACAAGGTCGGTGATCCGCTCATGGCGCATACCCCCGCGGACAACATCATAGGAAGAAAAGGATACCAGGTCCACATCGCGGACATCTTCCGGTGAAGCGCCGGCAGCGGTGGCGCGAGTCCTCGCCTCACCCACTGCCCATCCAATGAGGTCCGCAGCCGCCCCGGCCGGGTATGGGTGAACCTGTCCGTTCACGGTCATGCGTTTTTTTCCCGAATCAGCATGAATGGCAAGGGAAAGACTGACCCGCGAAACGGCGACCCCGATGGCGTTGGCACATGAAGCATGCTCCGGGATGATGTATGGTACCCCCGACCTTGAGGCGATGCGGGGGACCAGGAACGGTGAAAGAAACCCGGTGCCTATCAGCATTTTTGTGTCAATGGTCTGAATTATTGCCACCAGGGTGTCAACAAAACTGTCGATGACCCGCACGGGAGACGTACCTGCGGGCACAGATGACCTTGAGGAATCGCCTATCCTGTTCCCGGCCAGGTTGAGGGCATCGGTCAGCGTGGGCAGGTCGCCGGAAAACGCCCTTGCATTTCCTTCGCGCCTCGGGAGCAGCCTGTTGCCTTCGATTACCGAGTCACCACCATAGGGCAGCGATGTGCTGGAGACTGATGGAATGAGGGTGTCATGACCTTCATACATGAGAGTCCCCATGAGGGGCCTGCCGCCGGATAACGGGATAATATCCGTTGTCGTCCCTCCGATGTCAATAATGAGCCCGTCTGAAATACCGGTAAGGTATCGTGCTCCCAGGGCTACCGCAGCCTGACTGGAGTTCAGGAGGAGTCCGGGGTTGCCATGGATGACGGCCGGTGGGGCAAGTCCCCCGTCCCCCTTGAAATACAGGAACTCAGGCGAGACCTTCATGACCTCCCGGCTAATGCCCAGGACGGTCCGGAGGATTGATGCATTTGCCTTCACCATTGCACTCCGTGCAGGAAAGTCCAGGGATCCAATCTGGTGGGAAGTGGCGACCCGGTCAGGGGATACATACTGCCTGGCTATCTCTGCGACGGCATCTTCAAGGACGGGGTTCCTCACCGAAAACTTCCCGCAGACTGCGATTGCCTCATGCTGTCCTGAAGATATGGCTTCATGGACCTGGTGTTCTTCGATGCTTTCTACCAGTTCCCCGCGGTGATCGATGCAGCCACCTACCGCAACCTCCTGGGACACAAGACCCGGGCCGGGTATGGTGATAAGCAGCACTCGAGGCCCTGTTCCGGTAATCAGCATGTTCAGTGGTTGTGAGGTGCTGATCCCGACCCTCCCGGGCGCCGCATGCAGATTCAGGATTTGTCCAAGGGAGACACCATGGGGGACCTTGTGGGTGATGAAGTCCTCTCCTACGACAGCGATATCCGTATTTGTACCCCCGATATCAACACCTGTAAGCATTTCGCATTACCGTCAGCAGGATTATTCAGCGTTTTCAGGGCTTCTCCGGGTTGTATCCATCAGTCTGTTCTGCAAGGTGGATGTTTCTGATACCTGCACGGAAAGCAGGGATTAACTCCATATGGTTCATGGACCTCTCCCGTTTATGATGCTATTTACTATCGGTATCTTCACCTCTGCACTACGGAGCCGGGAGAAATAAATCCCTGTATCCGGCCAATACCAGGAAAACTTTGTTGCTATCCCGCCTGGTGCCGGAATAATGTGAATATCCGGGGAGAAAAAGATAATTCACCGGTATCCCGGTGCCATTCGCTTCTTGTACCAACAGATTTATTTCCGGGCATGGAGATCTGTTGTGAATGGATCCAGAGAACTCCGCGGATAATCCCGCCCTAAGCGGACAATCCCGTTGCCCGGGCGATGTTTTGTTTGAATACGAGGAAAAGGCGGGGAGGCTTGAACTCCTTATACGCATCATCTATTCGATTGCGGTCGCCATTGTACTGTTCGTATATTCGTTCATCGCAAGCATCTGTACATTCATCCAGTTCTTCGTCATCCTGTTTCTCGGGCGGAGAAGCAGGGGGCTCGCTGATTTCGTGCAGGGTTACTGCGAGTACCAGGTCCATATTCTTTCGTATCTTAGTTTTCTTACCGACAAACGTCCGGGGATCATGCCGGTGCCGGTCAGGGTCTATGAGGAGAAACGCTGAGGGTCTGTTGCGCCCGGTGTGGTCCCGGATCAAACCGCAATACATTTTTACAAGTTCCTGCAACGAGAATAGAGAGAGCGGGACTCAAGGGATGTCGGATAGGATTCTTACCCCCCATGTGCCGATCCTCCCTCCCCTCTCGCAATCACGCTGACATCCCGGACCTCGTTCCCAGTGATCTCGGTCTGCCCTATTGGTGCAGATACTGAAGGGTTTTTCCGGATGTGTGTTTCTTGAATAACGGGTACCTTTAATCATTTCCCGTAGCTTCTCTTCTGTATGTATATCCGGGACAGTAAGGCTTCGGCTTTCAAGAGGGCTGGTGATGGGACCCTCCTGTCAGAACTCATCCATCCAGACCACCAGGGCTCACCAAGGCCACTACCCCTGAGCATGGCCCAGGCGGTACTCAGGCCCGGTGCAGCGTCCATTCCGCACAAACTGAACGGTTCTCTTGAGATCTACTATATCCTTGCCGGTGAGGGCGTGGTGACTATCGGTGAGGAGGAGGGGCGTATCAGGGAGGGCCAGGCCGTGTATATCCCTCCCTCGGCGGTACAGTCGATAAAAAACACGGGAATGCGTGACCTCGTATTCCTTGCGATAGTAGCTCCTGCCTGGCAGCAGTCAGACGAAACGGTCCTGTCATGACTTCATGGTGAAACCCGTCAACAGACAGGGAAGTGTAAATTTCCAGTGCCCTTCCAGGTCCCTGCGAATTTTCGGGTAATCCCCTGGAAAGGCAGCGTCCCGGAGTTACGGTTATCAATCATGTCCCGTCCAACTGCCAGGACACCGGGTCCTGAAAGTACGGTTATTTATGGAGGAACATGAGGGTCCCGGCGATTATATCGTGCAGCCCCTGGTTCTGCCGGGTGAGCGCTATCAGGGTGAATCCCGTAAAGAGGGTGATAATAGAGATGAATTTTCCAAAATGCCTGAGGGTTGCCCTAAGAAAGGTAATCCGCTCTCCATGAATATCGGTGACCGCTACCCTTACCGCCAGCTTCCCAAGTGTTGCCTGGTTTCTAGACGCCTCAAGGCCTGCAAAATAGAGCCATGGGACAATGATGATGAGGACTGCAAATGATATTGCCAGTGCAACCGGGACCGTTGAACTGACGACCACACCCTGGGCGTTGGTGACTGGCAAACCCCTGAGTACCTGGTAGGCCATTCTTACCCCTTCCCAAAGGCCAAGGAAAAGGCAAAGGCCCGCACCAATAAGAATTATGAATACAAGGTCAATCAGGAAAGCAAGAAATCTCCGCCAGAAACCGCTGTACGTATCAGAGGTCATACCCTCCCCGCGGTGGCGTATCACCAGGCGTGGCGGTACGAGTTTGAGATTAACTCCACAAAACGGACAAAAACCCACATCAGACCCAATTTTTTGCCCGCATTTCCCGCAGTACACAGGACCGTCACTTCCATGATCCACTCACCTGACATCATGATGAATCTATCGACTTGTCATCCGGACAGGGAAAAAAAAGCACATTTACTCTGTTTAAAGACAAAATACGATTAATATAAGTCTGAAGCCTGAAAATGGTGAACCGGGTGGACCATTATGCAGTTCCGGTCGCTAGGAACCCCGCTGAGTAGGAGATTCTTTTAGTATCATTTTCGACAGAAGGGTCTGACAGCCATTCCACCAGGATCCTGGAACACCTCTCCCCGAACGGATTGCCCCGGGAAAAACCTGTACGTCGGGGACGATGTCCTGCAGAAAAAAACGTATCCGGAAAGCAGGAAGTACCATGCGCGGCAGGCATGCTCCTTACTCTTTGTCCTTATTATGAATTCGTACCGGACAGTGCTGACTCGATTTCAGATAGCACGGTTTCCGGGTTGAAGGGTTTCGCTATAAAACCCCGTGCCCCGTATCGTGTCGCCATCTGGACGGAGAGGTCCTGGTGGTCTGCGGAAACCATGATCACGCGTGCACCAGGATCGATCTCCATGAGGACTTTCAATGTTTCAATTCCTTTCATTTCAGGCATGATATTATCTAAAAGGACAATATCTGGCTTTTTATCCCGGTACAGAGCTATACAGTCCTGTCCCCCTGAAGCTTCGGCTATGACCGTGTGAGGCGACCGGGAAACAATGGCTTTTAACAGGTCCCTCATATACACGGAGTCATCGGTAATGAGGATTGTAGCCATGAGGGAGTGTTTTCCGTATGCCCTTATATAATCATGCACTTTTCTGCAGGGGAAAACAGGGCCCGGAACCCAGGAAAAGCTGTGGTAATGAGGAACGGAAAGGGATGTCATGCCTCTGGATCGATGAGGGAGATCTCCCGGCCATCCTTCAGCATGCTGAAAGAATCCTTACCCCTGCACCGCATTTTTAGGTTTTCCAATCGTCCTGGTTTTTTCCTGATCTTCGAAGATGATGCATGGATAAACCTTTCTCCGGCCCTGGATGCGTGCCGTTTGTTGTCATAAACCATATATGCCGACTAACCCCACGGTAAAGAGATACTCCGGGGAAAGAATGGATTCGGTCTTCGAATACATCGGCAAACAAATATCCCGCCGCCCGGGTCCAGTGCTCGCAATCGTTGCAGTCATTCTTTTTTGTTCATTCATCGGTACGACGTTTATCACGATGGAGAGCGGGACATCGACCTATATCGACAAGGACAGCCCGCGGGGAATGCTTCTTGATAGTTATACCCAGAACTTCCAGTCCGACAGCCTGATGCTCATCATCGAAAGCGACGATGTCCTCAGTCCCGACACCCTTGCCTACATGGACCGTCTTGCAGGCCAGGTCAGGCGGCAGCCCCATGTGACAGGAACCTCAGGCCTGGTTGACCTCGTGAAGCAGGGAAACGGCGGGATTCTCCCCACCTCCACGGCAGAGATAGCCGAGGCGGAGTCAAAAGTCCCTTCCGAGCTCCTTATCCGGTATGTCCCCTCGAAGCTGATGACGATCATGGTGGTTGAACTGGAACCGGGTGTTTCTTCAACGGTCCAGCAATCAATTGTATCCGGTCTTGACTCGGTCATTGCCATCTCGAGTCCCCCGGCCGGGATAAGCGTCACGGTATCAGGCAACCCGGCATTTCAACAACAGCTCATGCAGGAGATGGGCTCCTCCATGGGGATGCTGATCATGATCGCGATGGTGCTCATGGTCATCGCGGTTGGAATCTTCTTCTCTCATGTGAGGTACCGGTTGTTATCGGTCGCCATTGTTGCATCGGGGCTTGTCCTTACGTTCGGGATAATCGGCTTTGCCGGCATCGCCATCAGCATGGTGGTCATCAGCGCATTTCCCGTCCTCATCGGGATTGGGATAGACTATGCAATCCAGTTCCATTCGAGGTTCGACGAGGAGACGAAACGGTCTCCGCTCCCCCGGGCGGTGATGACCACGGTAACGAAGGCCGGCCCTTCCATCCTGTATGCGATGCTTGCGACATCCCTTGGGTTTGTTGCCATGATGATATCTCCCGTCCCGATGATCCGGACATTCGGGCTTGTCTGCGTCATTGGAGTCGGGTGCTGCTACCTGGCCGCATTGATCATCGTCCCGGCCTTTGGTATGTTCATGAAGTACCGCCCGGTCCGGAACAACGCAGAAAACGGGGGAAAACTGACCCGTTCTGAACAGTACAACTGCGCAATCGGCTCGCTCACTGAAAAAATTGCAAAGAATGCCATACCGGTATTCGTCGTATGTGCGCTGATAGGGTTCATCGGGTTCCAGATGGACGGAGAGATCCTTGTCAACACCGATGAAAAGACCTTTGTCCCGTCCGACATGCCCGCCGTGATCGACCTCAACAAGGTTACGAGGACCATGGGATCCACATCCACCTTGCCGGTCTATGTCCGTGGAGACACCGTCGTTTCCCTGGACGTGATACGGTGGATCGATGAGTTTCAGCAGTACGAACTGGAATCGAATCCGAAGATGACCGGTGCACGGAGCATTGTCAACCTCATCAGGGAGCACAACGGGGGAAGGGTCCCTGGATCGGATACGGAGATAGCACGTGTCCTTGAAAAGATACCGGCCGGTGAAAAAATCCGCTACCTTTCTGGGAGCAACGAGGCGGTAATCGAGTTCTCGACGGTAAAGATGGAGAACCAGGTCGCGATGTCAAATGTCAACCTCGTGAAAAACGACCTCCTCTGGAAGAAACCTCCTGTAGGGGTGACGGCTGATACAACCGGTCAGGCGGCGATGTTCTCAGCGCTTATCAGGGAGATCTCGGATGGGAAGATCCAGATGACCCTCCTTGCGTTTGTCCTCATATTCTCGTTTCTCCTGCTGGTCTACCGCAGGGTAACCCGTGCGGTTACTCCCCTTATCCCGATCATGATGCTCGTGGGCTGGAACGGCCTGATCATGTATGTCCTTGGGATTGATTATACGCCGATGACCGCCGTACTCGGCTCGATGACCATCGGGGTGGCCTCCGAGTACACCATCGTGATCATGGAACGTTTTTACGAGGAACGCGAGGCCGGGCTGTCCCTCATGGGAGCGATCTGCCATGCAAACGGCCAGATTGGGGCGGCGATCTCAGTATCAGGCATAACTACCGTATTCGGGTTCGCTGCACTCATCTTTTCACGTTTCAACATGATCAGCAACTTCGGCCTCGTAACGGTCCTGACCGTGGGGTGTTCGTTGATAGGGGCGATTATTGTCATGCCTGCCGTGTTGATCCTCATCGGTCGTCTTGGCAGGGGAAAAGAAAGGAAAAAGACTCCTCTATCAGGGCAATGCACTGATTAACCCTGTCAGTACTTCATATATACCAGGTTTTCCGGGATCCTGAGCCAGGGATTTCCCGTGGGGGTCATAGGTATCCCTCAATCCTGGTCTATGGATTGGGACCGGGATCCTGCCCGTGATCCACCCTACCCGTTCCCGGGCAGAAAAGATCTATCCTTATCTGGATACAACCTGATCTCTTCACCAAGGGATTATGATGCCATGACCAACCGCTGCGACCGCGTTCTGACCGACGTCCAGCTCCCTGACGGAAGAATAGCAGATATCAGTATCAGGGATGGCCGGGTCGTCCATGTCGGGAGCCCGCGTGCCTCTCCGGAACGTCGCAGTTGCAGGGGGATGCGTGTCCTTCCCGGTGCGGTCGACCTTCATGTCCACATGCGGGACGGAGAGCAGCGGCACAAGGAGGACTGGAAGTCGGGTTCAATGAGCGCCATTGCCGGGGGTGTAACCGTCGTGGTCGACCAGCCAAACACCGTCCCGCCCCTGGACGTGCCTGAAAGGGTCCGCAAACGAGTTCAACTGGCAAAAAAAACATCATTCTGCCATTTTGCAATAAACGGGGGAGCAGCGTCGGGCGGTGCACTGGCCGGGATGTGGCGTGAAGGTGTGCTGGCATTCGGTGAGGTTTTCACTGGAGCGTCAAGCTATGCCGAAGCCGTTGACCCGGGTGAAACCATCGCATTTGCAACTCAGGCAGGGGCCGTAACCACTCTCCACGCTGAAGAGGTGGCCGACGGCCCGGACGAGTCCCTCGCCGACCACTATCGCCTCCGCAATCCTGCGGGGGAAGCACGGGCGATCAGGCGTATTTCCAGGGGCTCATCCCCGGAAAGCCGGCTTCATTTCTGCCATGTGAGTTCCTCCCTGGCGATACGGGAAGTACGGGGTACGGTCGAGGCGACCCCCCATCACCTCCTCCTTTCCTGCGAGGACTTTGATCCCGGTGACGGTCGTGGCAAGGTAAATCCTCCCCTGAGAACACGAAAGGAGCAGGCGGCGCTCCTGTCAGACTGGGACAGGATCGATACCATCGGTTCAGACCATGCACCCCATACCATCGAGGAAAAAGATAGTCCGTTTCCTCAAGCCCCCTCTGGTTTTCCGGGTGTCGAAACCATGATCCCCCTCCTCCTCGCCCTCGTCGAAGAGGGCAGGATACCCCTTTCCGGCCTCATTGACCGTACAAGCAGGAACCCCTCCCGGATCATGGGAATCCCCCCTGCCGGCTTTTCACCGGGAGACCGGGCTGATTTTGCCGTCTATCCAAGGAAAATAACAGGAATTGATGCCGAAGAACTCCATTCGCTGGCTGGCTGGACCCCGTTCGAGGGAATGGACGCGATCTTTCCTGAAGAGGTACTGCTGAGCGGAAGGACGGTGTTCAGGGATGGCGATTTCTTTCCTGGAAACCCGGTGTGGTTCTATGGGAGGGGTTATCACCTTCCGCCGCATACCTGAATCACGTGCCGTTACAGGCACTGCCATAGGTCCCCGGGTGACGGTCCTGGCGACGTCCAGCTGATGATCTTCGGGCCAACCCGGCAGTGCGACAGGCACCGCCCGGCAGAGGGCGTTTGACAGGAGAAGAACGGCAAAAGCCACTGATGATCCATGTCTGTTAGTGCCGGGCGACATATCTCTTCCAAATCATGGCCATGAGCGGACCGGAGGGTGCCATTACAGAGCGGAATGGCGGGGTGGTCATTTCGATAGAGGTTTCTCCGGGATCTGACCGCGATGCATTTCCCGATGGGTATAATATATGGAGGAATGCCGTTGGTTGCCGGACAAAGGCCCGACCCCGCGAAGGAGAGGCAAATAAGGCGGTTATTCACATCATATCAGAACGCCTCCATGTCCCGCAGGCTTCCGTGACCCTCATGTCAGGGACGGTATCAACACAAAAAAAAGTGTTTATTGCAGATATAAGTAGGAATGAAGT
>CAZGXZ010000015.1:0-23711 GCA_964530035.1 uncultured Methanoregulaceae archaeon | reverse complement strand
AGCATGAAAAGTCCTCCTGCCCTGTCTCGTGCCACGATGCAACCGTCTCCAACATGGGCTGCAGCGATTCCATGCCGGGAGAAAAGGACACAGATAAACGTGCTGGCCATGTCCCTCGGGGGACACCCGTGGTCACGTGACCGTGAGAGGACTGCATCGCGGGCAGACCTTGTTATATCGTAAAGGATCTCTCCAATAGCCCCAACCGGGGCAGGCAACACAGTCATGGCGGTTTCAAGCGCTGCAGTAACTGCAGTCGCCGCACCAATCCCTGATAAGCGTGCGCTTCCAAGGCCATCGGCGACCGCTATCACGCCATACGGGGGAAACCGTCCCTGCCCGGGGACCACCGTCCACCCGGAGGCGTCCTGGCAGAATTCTTGCATTGAACCGTGGTACTCCCCGCAGACCGATCCCCCGCAGATAAACGGGGAGAATTTCTGTCCAGGTACTCCCTTTTTTTTCATCCTGGTGGTGCCTAGTCGGTCGGGATAACACCCCAGCCGTCCGGACCTGCAGGGTTCTCAAGGGTAACCTGCTCTCCGATTGATGAATCAGAGATCCGTGAAAGGCTTTTTGAGAGCCATACGAAGAGGTCGTAAAAACGGGTTTCCTTCAGGAGGAGCGGGGGCCGGCTGGCGGGTGCGATCTCCTTCAACATCTTCATGTCAGCCTTGTCTACCCCAAGCGCCCAGAAGAGAAACCTCTTTTCTTTTTCCCCCTGATGCACCCTTTCGACCACCTCGTCCCAGAACGGCTCGCCAGGATGCATATCGCTTGGCCTTCCGTCCGTGATGAGAAAGATCCATGGCCGGTAGTAATCGATGCCAAGATCCCGGTATTCCGCCTTGCGCTCCTCGACCAGATCCATTGCGCGCATGAGTGCCCTGCCCATCGGGGTGAAGGTTTCTGGTTCGAGGACGGGATCCCGGACCTGGTCGGCAGTTGAAAAGGGACAGATAACCCGGACATCCTTTCCGAATGTAATAATTGCAAGGTCCACCCTTTTCCTGGCAAGGTCATCCTCGGTAAGTGCTCTGATGAATGCACCGAGGCCTTCAGAGAGCTCGAGGATCTTCTCACCAGCCATCGATGCGGAGACGTCGAGGACGAGGACCGTTGCACAGTGCGGCTGCTGCGGATATGCGATATCCACGGTGTCTTCAAGGATACCCATATGCCTTCCATCCTCCGCTGTCCATAGACTCAGTTCTCCCGGCCACGTAACAGCATTTTCGGTATCACTCCCATCACGGGGATGAGAATGGCATGAAGTACCTGGATATCGGGGAAAAATCGTACCGTTATATACTGTCCCTCACATATCCTTTTGAAACTATGAAAGCTGACGACCCGGAGGAGTGGTTTCACGAAGGGACCTCACTCTATTCGAAGGGACGATACGATGACGCGCTCGCCTGCTTCGACCGGGTCCTGTCAGCGATCCCGGATGAACCTGCTGCCTGGGCGAACCGTGGCGCTGTCCTGAATGAACTTGGGCGGTTCAACGAAGCCCTGGAGTCCTGCGAAAAAGCCCTTGCGATAAATTCCTCCTCCGTGGGAGCCTGCCTGAACCGGGGAATCGCGCTCCTTGAACTGGGTAGAAACGAGGAGGCGCTGCTTTGTTTTAATGCGGTACTGGACAGGAGCCCTGACATCGTCCCGGCATTATCAGGAAAGGGCCGGGTACTTTTCCGGCTCGGACGACTGGAAGAGGGACTGGACCTGGTCAGCTCTCACCTGGATGAAGAACAGGCTGACCCTGAACTCCTGGAGGATGCCGGGTACGCCTCGTTTCTCTCCGGCAGGGTCCAGGAATCTGCCCGTTTTTTTGAAAAGGCAGCCAGGCTGGCTCCGGCGAGTCCCGATACCCTGAGCAACCTCGCCGTTGTCCTGAACCAGGCAGGACGTCATCACGAGGCACTTGAAACCATCCTGAAGGCGATATCTGCCGGTGGTGAAAAACCTGAATACCTGGTCAACCTGGGGCACACCTACAACGAACTCGAGCGTTTCGCCGAGGCGTCCGAAACCTTTGAAAAGGTGATGGACGGATGCAGGACGATGCCCGAGTTCTGGAACAACCGCGGTGTCGCCCTTCTCGGCCTGGGACGGACTGCCGAGGCATGTGATTCATTTGACCGGGCACTTTCGCTTGACCCGGGATTTCCCGCGGCATTGGACAACCGTAAACGCTCATGTCCGTCACCTGAGGCCCCGGAGAACGGGGAGGGTGAACGGCTCTGAAAGGTCAGGCCCTGGTCTCTTCGAGACACCCGACGAGGTAATCCGCGAGCAGGGAGGGTATGGGAGCGGTCATGCAGTGCCAGTTCGGGGTCCCGTTGACTTCGAGGACGGTGTAACTGTTCCCCGACCTCAGCAGGTCTACCCCGCAGTAATCGGCTCCCAACGCCCGTGCGGCTTTGGAAGCAATCGAGCCCATCTCCCCGGGGATACTGATCGCCCTGCCGGCTCCTCCCTGGTGTATATTGTGCGTCAGAGAGTCAGACCTCCTGCTGATCGCTCCCACCGGTTCACCTCCAATGACAAAGACCCTGAAATCCTCTTCATTCTCAACATATTCCTGGAGGTAGTACGGTTGTTCACCTGGTTCATTGCCGGGCCTTACGAGTCTCACTCCGTTGCCGTCATATCCATAGACTGGCTTATACACCGCCCCGTTGTTCTCCCTGACAAAGCGTTCCGCCTGGTCCCTTGATCCCGTAAAAATTGTCCTCGGCGTTGGGATGCCTGCCTTCAGGAGGAGCGCTGACGTCTGGACCTTGTTCGCGCAGGTCGCGATCGCTTCGGGGGAGTTTACGACCCTGTTGTTGAGGCCAAGGGCCGAAAGGGTTTCAAACTGGCTTCCGTCGTTTTTCATCCCGCAGACCCAGATGAGTTCCCCGGTGAGGGTGCCATCAAAGGGATTGGTCTCGCACAGGTTGATGAACGAATATGCAACGCCGCGTCTGTCAAGCTCCCGGACAACCATCGCCGTTGAGTTGTCTCCCGGTGTATCCGTGGGTTTTGGGACGATCCTGATCATTCTTCCGCGTTTGTACCTGCATGATGTTTAACGGTTTCGGATGTGGTCCTTTTGGCAGGGAACAGTCACCTTTTTCCTTCCTGGCGGATTATCATCGTCACATGCGGTATATCCCACATCCCGAGGCGGAACTGGTTGTCCCACTGGTTAATCGGGCGGTTGAAGCTGCATTCTCGGAGCATGGGTACGGTTCCGTCCGGATGCCCCCCAAGCTCTATGTCACCATTGGCTCAGGGGATTTCAGGACAATGCCTGCCTATCTCCCTTCAGCAGGGGTCGCCGGAGTCAAGGTCGTAAATGTCCACCCGGATAACCCCTCGAGAGGTCTGCCAACGGTGATGGCTCTCCTCATCATCCTCGATATCCAGACCGGGATCCCCCTCGCGATCCTGAATGCGACCTCCCTGACCGACCTCCGTACAGGAGCCGCCGGTGCGGTTGCCACGAAGTACCTGTGCCCAAAAAAAAGCATAGTCCTCGGGATGGTCGGCGCAGGGAGACAGGCGGTTGCACTCGCCCGTGCCATTGCCGCGGAAAAGGAGATAACGACAATAAAGGTCTCAAGCAGGACCGTTTCTTCAGCCAGGCAGTTCTGCACATCATTTCCTGACATCGACTGCCGGGTTGTAACGCCTGAAAATGCATGTGGCGCCGATGTACTTGTCACGGCCACTCCTTCCAGGCTACCTCTCGTCAGGGATGAATGGATATCTGAAGGGACGCATATCAATGCCATGGGCGCCGATGCGCCCGGCAAGGAGGAGCTCGACCCTGCCCTTCTCGGCAGGTCAAGGGTTTTTGTCGATGACCTCGCA
Organism: uncultured Methanoregulaceae archaeon; assembly: GCA_964530035.1. GTDB lineage: Archaea > Halobacteriota > Methanomicrobia > Methanomicrobiales > Methanospirillaceae > KLAP105. The sequence goes on along the minus strand of CAZGXZ010000015.1, from coordinate 19,850 downwards.
CAGGCAGTGCATTCCGGTGAGATCAATGTGCCGGTTGCCGCAGGGCTTTTTCATCCTGACCTGGTCGCCGGTACGATAGGGGAGGTGGTCAACGGAGTCAGGGGGCGTCAGAATGCCGACGAAATTACTATCTTTGATTCCACGGGTCTTGCAATACAGGACCTGGCAATCGCAGCCCTTGCAATGAAACAAAATGGTGGGGTTGACCTTCCGTTCCCTTGAACCGTGTTACTTCTGATCCGCGGGGTGAGCGGAGGCATACTCTTTCCAGACCTTCTCCCGGTACACAGGGCCACTGTTATAGGTACAGAACGGGATCAGCCTGCCTCCTGGCGTGGCATAGTGGATGCAGCATCTCTGGACCCGTGAGAGGTCGTAATTATACCTGTCCATGAAATGCATCGTGCCGATGAACAGGGCATTCCAGTGGAAGTCCCGGAGGGCATCGAAATTGTGGAAGAGGAGGGCCTTGGTTATCAAGGGCCAGAAATCTGATGATTTTCCGTCCTCTCCTTTTTTCATGGACTCCCTGAAACTCATGATGGCCTGGAGGACTGTCTTGTACTTGTTGATCTGGCCACCCTTGCGCAATTGTTCTGCAAGCCGGTCGAGTTCGCCAAAGAATGACTCCACATCAACAATCCGGTTGACCGGGGTCATGCCGTCACTGGAAACGAAGACATACGTCGCAGCCCCGCAGTGCTGGTGTGCAGTGAACCTGATCTGGGGCTTTCCCGTGTAGGCCTCGACGAAATCGGAGAACGGGACGACACAGGGGACCGGGTAGAAGTCATCCTTCTTCAGGCTCCCCTGGGTCTGCAGTTCGATATCCTCAAGGAGCTCCGGGATGGTGATACGTTCCCGCCTGACATCGTCAGCACTGGCAGCGCCGGTAAAAGCGATCGGCTGGAAATTTATCCCCCTGACCGTCGAGATGTGGTCAGCGGCAAAACGGATGATATCCCCTATCTCATGGTCATTTCTCCCCTTGATTACCGTTGGGACCAGCACCATGCCGAGACCCGCCCTGTCGCAGTTCTCCACTGCTTTCAAGCTGTGCTCAAGGATGTGGTTGGTCGAACTCGTGACACCGTCGAAGTGGAGATACACGGTCGAAAGCCCTGCCTCCTTGAGAGTCCTTGCCAGTTCGGGATTCCGTGCCAGCTTAATGCCGTTCGTTGCCATCTGGACCTGGCTGAAACCGAGTTCCCTGGCTTTCCTGATGATCTCGATGAGGTCCTTCCTCATCGTGGGCTCCCCGCCTGAGAACTGGACTGCAGGGGCAGGCACCGGTTTTTCTCCCCTGAGGACTTTCATCATTTCGATGATATCCTCAAAGGACGGTTCATACACGAACCCACATGCCCGGGCATTGGCAAAACAAAAATCACAGTTCAGGTTGCACCGGTTCGTCAGGTCAATATTTGCAAGGAGGGTCGAAGACCGGTGGCCTGAGCAGAGACCACAGCCATTGGGACAGTTTTCAGGGGGAGAATCACTCTGGGGGTTTTCGATACCTGACCCAATCTTCTCGTACTCGTCGAAACGTCTGTACATCCGGCTGTCAGACCAGTAGATGTCTTTCGTTTCACCATGTTCCCGGCAGCGGCGCACTATGAAGACGCTGCCCTCTTCATCAACCAGGTCGGCCTCTACGACGGTATTGCAGACAGGGCACAAGCTCTTTGTCTTTTTGATCAACATATTTCCTTCCGCCGCTTCTTTATTAGATGTATAACTTCGATACCTTAAAGTTTATATCTGCTCTTTAATAGTGATACGGGTGTGCAGCAGTGTTAAACCTTGATTTTATCTTAATTACTGTGTTTTCTGCACTCTGGATAATGCTTCCCGCGTATGTCCCGAACCCTGTCGCCGCCGCAACCGGCGGAGGAGCGCCGATTGATTTCGGGAGGAACTGGAGGGATAATAAGCGCATTTTTGGTGACGGGAAGACCTGGAGAGGCTTCATCGTCGGAGTCCTGGCAGGAGTCCTGGTCGGTGCCGTACAGGTCCTCGTCGCCGGGGTTGGAATTTTTTCTGCCCTCCCACCGATGGAGCCTTTGCCGGTCGTCCTTCTCGCCACCGGGGCACTCCTCGGCGACCTGGTGAAAAGCTTCTTCAAGCGTCGCCTGGGTAAGGAGCGCGGAGCTTCCTGGCCAGTATTTGACCAGTATGACCTTGTAGCCGGCTCCCTTGTCCTTGTTGCGGTCCTCGACCCCTCATGGGCGGTTGCGGTAATAACGCCCGCGATCCTGATAGCCATCCTTATAATAACACCCGTCCTGCATCGGGCGGTCAATATCATCGGATACGTCACCGGAGTCAAGGATGTACCATGGTAACACCACTCGCACAGTTTCTTCTTGACCACGGAGCGATCGAAGAGGGGGATTTCACCCTGGCCTCCGGTAAAAAAAGCAGGTTTTACGTCGATGTCAAGACGGCAGCAACGAGCCCTGTTTTTCTCGCAAGGATAGCAGACGAAGTTGTCTCCCGTATTCCATTTGATACCGTTGCCGGGGTTGCAGTAGGAGGCGTCCCTCTTGCGGTCGCCGTTTCGCTTGCATCCGGCCGTCGCTATGCAATCATCCGTGCAGGTGAAAAGACTCACGGTAAACCAGGGGTGATTATTGGGGACGTTTCAGGTAAGCGTGTCCTCCTGGTTGAGGATGTGACCACCTCGGGTGGTTCAGCCCTTTATGGCATCCGTGCCCTCCGGGCAGCAGGTGCCGAAATAACCCATGTTGCCGTCGTGGTCGACCGGGAGGAGGGTGCACGCGAATTGCTTGAAAAGGAAGGAATAACGCTTCTTCCACTCGTGTCAATCGGTGAGATCCTGCCATCCGGGTCAGGTTTATCGGACTAAGAAACGCTAGTGGTATGACAATGAAGGTGCTGGTCATCGGAGGAGGGGGCCGGGAACATGCCATCGTGCAGGCTCTCAAAAGGAGTGCGAATACATCGGTTTATGCGGTAATGGGCAGGAAAAACCCTGGTATCGCCCGCGTCGCCGAAAAGGTCCACCTCTGCAGTGAAACCGACAGGGAGGAGATAGCACGGTTTGCACGTGCCGAGAGCGTGGACTATGCAGTTATCGGACCTGAAGCCCCTCTTGAGGCAGGTATTGTCGACCACCTCGAGGACCAGGGGATCGGGTGTGTCGGTCCACGCCGGGCCTCTGCAAGGCTTGAAACCGACAAGGGGTTCTGCAGGATGCTGATGGATCAGCACGGTATAGCCGGGTGCCCCCTGTACCGCGTGTTTTACCGGGCCGAGGACGCAATAGATTTTATCAACGGACATGTGAGTGACCTGGCAATCAAACCCATAGGGCTCACCGGGGGCAAGGGCGTCAGGATCATGGGTGAGCAGGTCGACAGGGCAGGAGCAATATCCTATGTAAGGGAACTCGGCGGTAACGTAATACTCGAGGAACGGATGATCGGGGAGGAGTTCACCCTCCAGGCCTTTGTCGATGGTCAGCACCTGGTCCCGATGCCCCTTGTCCAGGACCATAAAAGGGCCTTCACAGGTGATACCGGGCCTAATACCGGAGGTATGGGGTCCTATACGATGCCTGACCACATGTTGCCGTTTATCCCCGCTCCAGACTATGAAAAGGCCCTTGCCATTATGAAGGACGCCGTATCCGCCATGAAGCGGCTGGGGCAGCCGTACCGGGGAATCCTGTACGGCCAGTTCATGAACACCGCGACCGGGCCCATGGTTGTTGAGTTCAATGCCCGGTTTGGAGACCCTGAGGCGATGAATGTCCTTTCGATATTATCCTCCGACATGGGTGAGGTCGTTGCATCCATCGTTGATGGCACACTTTCCTCATCCAAAGTGACGTTCAAGCACCTGGCAACCGTGTGCAAATACCTTGTCCCTGACGGTTATCCGGAAAAACCTGAATCCGGGGCCAGGATTAGCGTCGGTGATCCCGGGAATGCCCTGCTCTATTATGCGAATGTTGATGAGCGGGACGGTTCACTCTATACCCAGACCTCGCGGACCCTTGCATTCGTAGGGATCGGGGAAAGCCTTCCGGAGGCTGAAGCCGTGGCGGAGAAAGCCGCCTCGAAGGTAACCGGAAAGGTCCGGTACCGTAGTGATATCGGGACAGCGGCCCTTCTCCAGCGTCGGATAGACCACATGAAGGAGATCAGATGAAGAAGGATTTTCTCTCCATCCTCGATATCAATAAACAGGAGCTCGCAGGGCTGATATCGGAGGCCAGGAACCTCAAGGATTTGAGGAACCGGCGGGTCGCCCACCCGAAGCTCACCGGTGCATGCATTGCCCTTATCTTTGAAAAGGCCTCAACCAGGACAAGGATATCATTCGAAGCCGGTATCCGGGACCTTGGCGGGCATGCGATCTTTCTTACCACCAAGGACATGCAGCTCGGTCGCGGGGAGGAGATCCGGGATACGGCCCGGGTGGCATCCCGGTACGTATCGGGTGTGATGATCCGTGCGTACAGGCACGAGACGATCGAGGACTATGCACAGTACTCGACGATACCCATAATCAACGGTTTATCCGACAAAGAACACCCCTGCCAGCTCCTTGCCGACATCATGACGATTACCGAGGAGTTCGGAACAACAGAGGGTATCCGGGTTGCATGGATCGGGGACGGCAACAATGTCTGTCGCTCCCTTGTCCTGTCATCCGCAATGACCGGGATGAGGATATCAGTCGCGAGCCCGGACGGGTACGAACTTCCCGCAGATGTCGTTCTAAGGGCCCGCAAGCTTGGAGGTGATATCACGTTGATCCACGACCCTGCACGTGCGGTTGAAGGAGCCGACGTGGTCATGACCGACACCTGGGTCTCCATGGGTGATGAAACCGAGAAGGAAGCAAGGAAATCTGCATTTAAAGGCTATTCAGTCACAGGTGACCTCCTTGGGAAGGCAAAACCCGGGGCCATCGTGATGCACTGCCTCCCTGCTCACCGTGGCGAAGAGATTGATGATGAGGTAATCGAGGGGCCCCGGTCAAGGGTTTTTATGGAGGCAGAAAACCGTCTTCATGTCCAGAAGGCGCTCCTTGTCAGGTTGCTCGAGCCCAGGTTCACCTCCTGAGACCTTCTATGAGCCCACCTATCCCTGGCCGGTGGGTTCCCTTTAAAAATGATGAATCGGTTTATTCGCCGATGTATGCCTTTACAAGGCGCCTGAGTTCCTGTTCGACCTCGAGCATGGTCTCCTTTTTCCCCCTGAACGCAAGGAGGTTCCGCTCAATGCCGTCCATGTTGGCAAAATCAAGCTTTGTCAGTCTGTCAACGACCGTTACCTCATAGCGGGACGCAATGTCCTCGATGATCCCACGTGGAACTCCTGGAGGTATCACGAGGTCGTAGGTCTGTTCACTTGACTCTCCGCAGGATTCATTGTTCTCATCTGATGCAGACATCGTATGACTCCCGTTATTTTCCTACTGCAATGCGCCGCGCCATGATACATGGCCCGTCTCGTACGCCGCCAATGGGTTGCTTTGGCTTTCCAAGCGAGTTCATGCACCTCCCCATGAGGGCCGCCCCCCTTGCAAGCCCGTCATCGACAAACACGAGGTGGTCGTTCGGCTTGTCAAACAATTTACGCTCCCTGATCCCTTCAAGGATATACTCGGGTTTCCTGCCCGAGATCGCGGCACGGCCGGTAAAGCCGATGGAGCTGTTCGGGAAGACAAGGCCTCTCTCCACAGACACATCGACCAGCCTGAGAGCCATTTTTGCGCAGACCCGGTCAACCACTTCATTTAAAAAACTGAGGGAATATTCGCGGTAGATTTCGCCACCGATCTCCATGAGGGCAGGGAGACCGTCCCCGTTGACACCGGAATCACACCCGATCATGGCGATGCCCGACTCCGCTGCGATGGCGGCATAGACCGGTACGCGTCCGAACCTGTTCCTTTCGGAAGGGACGATCCTGATGTCAATATTTTCATGGCAACGATCGACGTATCTTTGGATATCCTCTTCCTTCTGCCTGAAGGAAAACTCACCGACGATCGATCGGTCACCGAAAACATCGAGTGCCGTCCCCTTGGCCTTGTCGACGATCCCCGTACCCCTGACGAGTGCATCAGGAATGGCCCCTGCAAGGCCGCAGAAATTGCCGACGGTCTTGGCAAAGGGATTTTTATCCTTCTTGTCCACATCGCTTGTAATCCGTCCGTCCAGGGTCGTACCAAAATCGATCGAGACGCACGGGTTCCTGAAATCAACCGGTGTCCACATGGCCCCTTCCTTGATGCCGGCCATCGCGAGCTCCCCTTCCATCTCATTCGCGACCATCTCGACGCCGGTGCTCCCGACCGGGGGGACGACTCCGGCTACGGCTCCGATAAACACGACCTTGTCGGCATAACTGAAAGGCTGGAGTTTTTCAGCCTGGTTCGCCTTGGACATGGGCGGGGTCATCTTCCGCGGGGGTACTCCGGCAATGAGGCACCCGTTCGCCAGGGCGATGACAAAGTCGCCGACCTGGTCCGGCTTGTCCATTGCCGCCACGACACCGGTAGAACGGACCACGAAATCCAGGTCCGTTTTAATATCGAGGTGGACCTCGTCATGGCATTCGACCAGGGTGTCCCGTACCAGCTCGGTGACCGACTCCCTGGTAAGCTCGGTGCCGTCGAGGGTCTCACCAAAGATCGCTTCGCCGGGTTTTGGTTTCCTGACATCCCGGGACATCTTCACGGTCTTATTGATTACATAGGACATCCCGGTCTCAAGGTTGACACCGGTCAGGATACATTTCGTGGTTGTATTTCCCATTTCGACCGAAGCAACGATAAAATACGGCTTTACCTTGAACTCCGGGACGTTCATGCCCGCCCCGTGGGCTATGGACGGGGGTGGCGGGCTGGAAACGATGTGGGGCTTTTCCTTAAAGAACCTTCCAAACAAGAGATGTTCACCCGACCTGCTCTTCCATTAGACCTTACGGTGACTTATAGTAATCCATCTGTGTTTCTGGAACCGGCACGGGTCTGGATGCGACAGGGTCGTGACTGTCCTGGAGGAATGTGAAGCCCTCCGTGCGGGTGTCAATTCCCTGGGAAGAAGGTGAATGGGTATAATCCCAAGAAGAAAGGTCGATACACCATGTATTTACATGAATATCCGGTCGAGGGTCCCGGCAAGGTGCTGCACGGCAACCCTCGCGGGAGACTGGTCAGGGATGAGGGAGACCGGGGTCCCCACGAGGTCTGCCGTGGCCACGGCAGGGTCTTCGGGAATAATCGCCAGGGGTTGCCAGTTGTCCTCACCCTGAGGTACCTGGTGGTCTTTCACGCGGTTGATTACAAGGTGCATCCTTTCGACAGGGACACCGAGGGACAGCCCGATGTCCCGGATGCGTGATGCCGTCCGTCTGCCTCTCGCCCCGGCATCGGTCACGACAAGCAGGGCGTCGGGTATCCCGATGGTCCCACGGCTGATATGCTCCATGCCTGCCTCGTTGTCGATTATGATGACGGGGTAGGAACGTTCCAGGGCTCTCATGGCCTCGGTCAGGAGGTCGTTTGCAAAACAGTAACAGCCAGTCCCTTCAGGCCGGCCCATGGCCATAAGGTCGAACCCTTCAGACTCGACCAGGACCTGTCTGAACCTGAGACGGATGTACTCCTTCCTGGACATCCCGGGAGGGATGCTTTTCGTAAACGCATCCTCTCTCATGGAGCCCAGGGTTTCCCTGACGGTGACACCCATGGCCTCATGAAAGTTTGCGTTCGGGTCGGCATCGACGGCGAGGACCGGCTTCCTCCCCGATCCAATATAGGTTCGCACGAGGAGGGATGCGATGGTCGTCTTCCCGGTCCCTCCCTTTCCCGAGACCGCTATGGAGAACGACTCCTTCATGGTGCGTCCGCCCGGGCCCGCCGGGAGATCTCCCGTGCCGCTGCCATTATCCTGACCGACCCCGGGGCATCGGTTGTCCTGATACCGCAGCTCGGTGTCACCAGGGACCGCGACATGAACAGCCCCGGGGGGAGGAGTTCGTCAAGTTCCCTTTGGATGGCCCGGTATCGTTCGTAGAGGCCATCAACGGTCTCACCTGCAAACAGGCTCCATTCCGCCGGTACGATTCCCCAGGCGACAACGCCTCCCCTCTCGAGGTAGGAGGCGATCTGGTCCTTGTACAGGAGGAACTCCCGTGCATTCGCGTACGCATCGAACGAGATGACCGCAGGATTGAGTGACATGAGAAAACCCCAGTCGGTATTGGAGCAGCAGTGTATCCCGGCGGCACCGGTCAGAAGCGACGTGGCGTCCTCCCAGCCTGCCCGCACCTGTTCGCGGTCCATGGCCATGACCGACGAGCCGAGTGCGGCGAGATAGGGCTCGTTGAAGACGACAAGGGTCTCGGGAATGCCGGTCTTCTGCATTGCATCCTCGTACCACCGGGCCCTCAGTGCAATCATCTTGGCGAGCATGTCGGCGTACTGGGCATCATAGCCGACAGGGCGGCGGCCATCATCGACGACCTGCATTCCCATCGTCACAGGCCCGTTCACCTGGCACTTGAGGACTTTCGCCTCCGGGAGGCTTTTTGCCGTCATCACGTGGAAGGCCGAGGCATGGTCCGGGGATGCGGCGTACCGTCCGAAGGCGCCTTCGACGTAGTCCAGGTAGACCTGTTCCATGGCCGGAGTGAAGTCCGTGTTCCTGTCCACGAAAAGCCGGTCTCCATTGACGACCTTCCCTGGCAGGAACTCGGAATCGTTCCAGATGATCTGCTCCTTTAACCCACGGTTCGGCAGGGTGGGAATGTACGGGAACTCAGGGTAGCAGGTGAGGACATCATCACAGGCCGCAGCCGGGTCGAGGTGCGGAAGGGAACCGATCCCTGTCGATGAACCGTTGGAGAAGCGGAGGTTACATGGCATCGGCGGGCACCCTGCATGGTCCGGTTCCACCGGTCTTCTGGATCTTCCTGGCCTTCATAATTCCTGGGATAATCTGCTGTCCCTTTTTAAAAAACCATCCTTAATACCCTATTACGTTGCAGGGAAAGCTGTATAAGCATTGCTGAGCGATAAAGAATCAATACAAAAAAGGTGCTGGTGGCAAAATATCGGAATCAGGTTTCCTTGACCCCGGCCAGGTATTTTTACGGCACGGGCGAATGGTAAAAATATCCGCATATAACTCCAGGATACGTCAGGATGGTTGAAAAGACCGAGTACGAAGTCCCGGACATCCTGCCGGGATCGGGCGGAACGGCTGGTGGAGGGAAAAAGACCGTTTTCATCTATCCTGGTATCGGGAGAGGTCTCCATGCGAGGGAGATACCAGATGACGGGCTTCCTGCCGCGAAGGAATCGACGGATCAGGGTCCCGGGGAGAAATCTTCAGGTACCTCATCCGGACAAACAGTGGATACCGCCGGAGATGGAAAGATATCAGGCGTTAGTCCTGATATCGAAGGCGACCAGGTGATTACGGGTGACGAGGAAGCCACGGCTGTTACCGGTGATACCGGGGAGACAGGGACGGTAAAGGAAGAGGCTTCAGAGACCCAGCAGGAGGATGCCCCGGACGAGACGTATGTCATCGAGGTCGTCGATGAAAAGGACGCAGCCGTAACCGGGGCGGTCTTCCGTGTCACGGTTGACGGCGGGGAAGAGAAGCAGAAGAAAACGGACGGCAGCGGGACAATGCGGATCGTGCAGCCCGGTCAGGGTATTACTCTGAAGCTGGAGGGGTGAAAAATGATAATGCACAAGGCCGGAGTGGAGACGTGCCCTGAACGGGACCGCCCGGGTGGAGCCAGTTCGTTGCAGGAAAAAGAGGAGGAAGATGGCTGAATATCCATCGAATCCCGGCCCTCTCCCTGCCAGGGTCTTCTGCAACAGCTGGGGGGACGGAAATCCCGTACTCGGGAAGGGAGCCCTTGGAAACCCGGATAAGAAGCATATGTATTATACAGGCAGCGACCGGGAAAAGCAGGTTATAACCGTCCAGACAATGCTCCAGGAGCTTGGATATGATGTAGGGGCCGCAGGATCCGACGGGAAGTTCGGAAACAATACCGAAAAAGCGGTCATGGCATTCCAGCAGGACCACAGGGACTGGAATGGGGAAGGTTTGAAGGTTGACGGGCTTGTCGGGCCGGAGACGGCTGATGCCCTGAACCGGATGATGGTCGGCAGGTGGTATGATCAGTATCAGACCCCTCCTGAATTGGTTGGAGGAAAAGCGTATCACTCGGTTACCCCAAAAATACTGGCTAAAAATTTTTCAATTACGACAGGAGACGCGGAAAAGGTAAAAATTTTTTTAATGAATAAATCTGCTGGTTATGGAGATGTAGTAAAAATCAAACTTATCGATCATGAAAGACAACCTCTGAAAAACACTCATTATCGCCTGGAAATTGATGAAGAATCGTTCAGTCCAGTTGAAGGGGAGACCGATACTGAGGGTATACTTTCAGAACTTATCCCAAAAAAGGCGATGACCGGAAGACTAATTCTTGATATATGTGTCTTTGACCTTGTTATTCTCCCAAAACTCGACCCTGCGGGAGAATTTACAGGTGCACTTGTAAGACTCAGCAATCTTGGGTATCCAGTCGATATTCCTGATGAGTATTCAGAATCTCAATCAATAGGGCAAGAACCTGATATTTCACAACAATTCAAGGTAGCACTATTAGAATTTCAGCAGGATAACAATCTTAGTCCCTCAGGGTCTCTTGATAATGAGACTGTAAACAAGCTGGATGACGTCTATGGCTGATCCCTTGGCAGATGCAGATGGCAGAAAGGAACCGGGCAATAAAAAAAAGGTGGTTTCAAGAGGAGATACCAATATTTTCAAAGCAGCTCCTTGTGATAGCAATGATCAACCCCCAAATCCTGACAGATGCCCGACACCGTGTATGTGTTATGTTAATTCCCGAAAAACGAACAGAGTTGGAACATCCTTTAGACAAAGTGCGATAAATAATAATAAATCATCATCTGTTGCGATAGGGTATGCTGAGGAGGACTTTGACATCATCTATGGGAGTGGGACCATTATCAGTCCGAATGTTGTAATAACTTCCTCACACGTCGTTGGCTATCTTCGGGCCAAGCGAGCTCTCCAAGGGAAAAATTTCTCTGATTCCAACCTCTATATTCTTTTAGATTACGAATATACATCAGGTTCTGTGGATACAGGACACCCCCAGATTGCACAATTTCAAAAAGAGCCGGTGATCAGTGTTAAAAGAGAAGGCGATATTAATTGTGAGGATTTTGCCCTCCTGCGTTTGCAAGGGCCTCCCGGTCTGGGGTTACCTGAAAGCAGAATTGCGAGGATTTCCAACAGGACTATTGTTAAAGATGAAGAAATCATTGTTTTTCAGCATCCTGGGCTGACGAACGCTGAAAAACAATCACACCCCCACATGGTCACCCGTGTAAGTGCTGGCCCTGTCACCTTCACTGATTGCGTTTCGAATTGTCCAGCGATTGCATGTGCAAAGATTCAAGCAAGAGTAGGATCTTCCGGCGGGGGGGTTTTTGATCAGAATATGTGTTTGGTAGGTGTGTATATGGGCATAGATGAAACAGGTCGGAAAAAATTTGTTAAAATGTCACATATCCTTCCCAAATCAAAATATCTCAGTGCAAATGTGGCACCAGGACCAACCTGCCTAAGAATTGTCAGTATGGCGGATTCATCCAACGATGTCCCATAACATCATGAGCAGAAAATCAAAAGAAAATGGGCATCTTTAGTCATGTCAACAATTTTAGGTGTGGTTCCCTCCCTTCCGGATCCTGCATGCTTCGAGAGCCTTTTCGACCATCGGAAAGATGGCGAGGTCGGTGTGGGGGAGGAAGCTGCTCCTCGTATACTCGTCCATGAATGACGGCTCGGCATTGAGCTCGATGTACCCGATCTTGTAGGCGACCTCATCGAGCACCTTGCGCTTCTTCCGGTTGAGGAGAGCGATGTTCGCACCTTCCGCTGCGCCGTTTCCGATATTCTCGATGTGTTGGAGCGGGAGCTCGGGGATGAGCCCAATGGTCACCGCGTTGTCCTTGTTGATGTAGGTCCCGAACGCCCCTGCGAAGTAGATCGTGATGATGTCCTGGTTGGTTATCCCTGCCTGGTTCATGAGGGTGATACAGGCGGCAAGGATGCTTGCCTTGCTCATGATCAGGTTCTTGATATCGTTCTCGGTCACGACGATGTCCTTCCCGATGCCCGTCCTGCCTGCGAACTCGACCACGAACTCGGGGAAGTGCTCTCCCTGACGTATCCTCTCGTGGACGATGTCCGTGTTGATCCTGCCGGTCCGGTCGATGACACAGGCCCTGAGGAGTTCTGCGAGCAGGTCGATGAGCCCGGACCCGCAGATCCCGGCCGGGGGTATGTGGTTGATGGTCTCGTAGGTCGGGACCAGCGTATCGTAGTCCAGGGTGACCCGCTCGATCGCCCCGGGATTTGCCCTCATCCCGTAGAGGACTTCTCCTCCCTCAAGGGCAGGTCCTGCAGCACCCGCACAGGCAAACATCCAGTCATTGTTCCCCAGAACGACCTCAAAGTTCGTCCCGACATCGATAAGGAGCGATATCTCGGATCGTTCGGCCATCCCGCACGCAAGGATGTCGGCAACGATGTCACCACCAATGAAATCAGAGACTGCCGGGAAGATGAAGACCCCTGCCCCCGGGTTGACATTCAGCCCGATACGCTGTGATACGGTCGAGAGGGCCCTCCTGACAACCGGTACATACGGCTCCTCGATCATGTAGGCCGGGTCGATACCCATGAGGATGTGCGTCATGATCGTGTTCCCGGCAACGACGATCTCATAGATGTCCTCCCTGTCTATTCCCGCGTTGTTTGCGGCAGCCGTTATTGCGCTGTTGATCGACTCGGCGGCGAGTTCCTGGAGGCGGCCGAGCCCGCCTTTCCGGGCATAGTTCACACGTGACAGGATGTCCTCCCCGCAGCTGATCTGCCTGTTATAGTTCGAGGCGACACCCGCGATAGTCCCGTCGTTCAGGTTCCTGATATATGCGACAACCGTGGTCGTCCCAAGGTCGATTGCAGCTCCGTAGAGGTTTCTGGACGTATCGCCCTTCTCCATGTCGATGACGCGGTATCCCCCGGGCACGAGCGCAATGCTTGCCGTGACCTTCCAGCCGCTCTCACGGAGGATCGATGGGATCTGCCTCAGGACTTCGAGGGGGGCATATACCTTCTCGTCGGAAGGCCCGCCCGCCTTCGTCACGCCTCCAAGGAGACGGTACAGGTCGGTCGATGGGTCGGCAAGCGTGGGCGGAGTGAGTTCAACGTAGTATTTCCAGACGGACGGCTTGAACTCGACCTCGAGACCGCGTACCTGGACCAGGATCTGCTGGGCCTGGATGAATGACCGTTCTGGTATGAAGACCTGGACATCGTCAAGGATTGCTGCCTCGCAGGCAAGACAGGCCCCGTTTTCCATTTCCTCCTGAGTGAAGAAGTGACCATATTTGGCCCGGTCAAAATCAACCCTCCCGGACCTGACAAAGACGATGCATTTGCCGCACTTGCCCTGGCCGCCGCACACGGCATTCATATGGATATCAGCCCGTTGTGCGGCAGTGAGAATGGTCTCACCCTTTTCAACCGATATTTTTCGGAAACCCGGAAGGAAGGTAATGGTGGTCATGGCTACAAGGTCCTGACGGCCGGCATAGTGATGGCCCGGTGGCGCGTCCCGGATATACTAGTACCTTGTCCAGGGATACAAAAAAATGTCCTTTCACGACCTGTCCCTGTTCCAGGCAGCCATGTCCATCCCTGGCGAGGTCTAAAACGAGGGGTGCACGGTCCTGAGGTAAGGGCGGTTTTTTCCGGTCTCCGTCCAAATAATCCCTTGCCAGTCCATGAAACAACCACAGGGAACGGGCAGGCCATGAGGGTCGGCGTACTCTGCTCGGGGGGAAAGGATTCCCTCTACGCGGCATACCGGGCACGGGAGACGGGGAACGAGCTCGGATGCCTGATCTCCGTCGAGTCCATGAACCCTGACTCCTACCTGTTTCATACCCCGAACATCCGCCTCGTCGGGCTCCAGGCACAGGCTGCAGATCTGCCCCATGTCCGGGTACGGTCGCAGGGCGAGGAGGAGGTCGAGGTCCTGGACCTTGAACGTGCGATTCTTATTGCGAGCCGCGAGCACCGGGTCGAGGGGATAGTAACCGGCGCGATCCGCTCGGTGTACCAGGCGACCCGAGTCCAGAAGGTATGTTCGCGGCACGACCTCTGGTGTTTCAATCCCCTGTGGCTGACGGACGAGGAGGCCTACCTGGAACGCCTCCTTTTATCCGGTTTTTCCGTGCTGATCACCGGGGTTTATGCCGAGCCTTTCACAGAGTCCTGGCTGGGAAGGAAACTCGACGAAGGCACAGTCAGGGACCTGAAAAAGATCGCAGCCCGGTACCGGACCACGCTGACCGGGGAAGGTGGGGAGTTCGAGACCTTCGTGACCGACTGCCCCCTGTTTACGAAAAGGATTGACGTTCTGAATGCCGATTCCCGGTATGGGAACTTCCGGGGGACCTACTTCATAGGAGATGCATGCCTCTCGGAAAAATAATCCTGGTCGTCGACTGCTGTGCAACGGCAGGTTCCCTTTCCCATGATGAGTTTGTCCTGCCGGTGGAATCCATCGTCAGAAAAGCGGGATTTCATCCCCGCCCCGTTCATTACCTGGATATCCGCCATGAGCACATCCGATCAGCATCCGGTGCGGTCCTATGCGGGACGGCGCTGATGGACAACGCTTTTTCGGACCATCTTGCGGCATTTTCATGGATACCGGGATGTCACCTCCCCGTACTGGGGATCTGTGCCGGGATGGAAGCGATGGTCCTTTCATATGGAGGCGTGCTGGCCATGTGCGAGGAGATAGGGATGACGGAGGTAACGTTTGACCTGGGCTGGACGGTCCATGCAGCGGCCGGTCCCATCATGGCGTTTGAACTGCACAGGTATGCGGTCACTCCTCCCTCATGCTTCACTGTCCTTGCCTCCTCCATGCGCTGCACCCAGGCGGTGAGACACCAGGACAAACCGCATCTGGCCGTCATGTTTCACCCTGAGGTCAGGAACGAATGGGTGATTGAAGAGTTCCTTCACGATATCGTGGGAAACGACCTCCAGGCCGATCTCCGGGGGACCAGCAACCTATTATCCCTCTGACATGAGACACCACTTTACGTCTGGATCGAGGGCAGTCCGGATTTTTCTCATAAGGTGTACCAGAGGGTGTTCAGGAGTCCCTATATGAAACCTTTCAAGGGCAATAAGCCGGCATGGCGATTTGCGGCATTCATCATCGCCTTGTGCATGGTGTTTTCACCTGCTATAGTAATGGCCGCCACCAGTGAGACTGAAACCACATCATTCAGGGACGATGGCTCCCGGCAGGTGCAACCTGTGAATTCCGGGCCCCCATCGGGTGGCCGGGCAGAAAGCACCTCCGTCGGCCCATCAGGAAGTGCAGAACGCCAGGGAGAAACAGTGTTTTCTGGAACTTTGGTAACCTCCCGGTTCAGCACGTTGTACACCGTCAGGGGACGCCTCCTGGACAAGTCCGGGATCCCGGTACAGGGTGCCGTGGTCATCCTTACGACATCCACTTTTCAAGGGGTCTATCCGCCCGGGGCAAACCAGATGACGACGGGTCCGGATGGTGTATTCAGCGTAGCGGGCGCCGTGTATCCTGGAAAGACCGTTCTCAGGACATTTGTCATGCCTGACGGCAGGAAATCCGTGCAAGTCGATTTTCCGGTGAACCTTCCTGTGACCCTGCCCCAGGTGAGGTCCAGGGTGATTGACCTCTATGACGTAGCTCTTCCCTTCGATGTCGTGCAACAGGGGAGTAGTACACCGACTGTGACCAGGACCCCGATGAAGACGCCTACGAAGAAGGTAACGACGACAAAGACTCCAACGAAGACGCCTACGAAGAAGGTAACGACGACAAAGACTCCGACGAAGACGCCTACGAAGAAGGTAACGACGACAAAGACTCCGACGAAAACACCTACGAAGAAGGTGACGGCGACAAAGACTCCGACGAAGACGCCTACGAAGAAAGTAACGGCGACAAAGACTCCGACGAAAACACCTACGAAGAAGGTGACGGCGACAAAGACTCCGACGAAGACACCTACCCCGGTTACCCTGATGAGACCTGACCTTGTCGTAAGCCAGGTGAACGGTCCTGTCTCGGCCTCCCCCGGAGATACGATCACGATTTCAGCACTTGTGTCAAATGCCGGGACCGCCGATTCCCTCCAGCCTGATGTGAAGTTCAGCCTCGGAAATACGCTGGACAGTTCAGTGGTGTACCTCCTCGGAATAACGGAACTCCCACAAGGCCTGAAAAAAGGTGCATCCGTACCGGTCAGCCGTTCCTTCACGATACCCTGGACCCTGCCGAAGGGCCGGTACTACATCCTCTGCAAGGCGGACCCTGTAAATACCATCCCTGAACTTGACGAGGAGAACAACACGGGCAGTTCCATACCCCTCTTTATGTCTGTCCCCGGAGAACCCGCCCCCCTCCCCGACATCGTTCTGGGCCAGGTAACCGGTCCTGCACTGGCCCGTCCGGGTGAACCGGTTACAATCACGGCACAGGTCGGCAATTACGGCCATGCCGATGCAGGCCCCGTGGAACTGGCATATGGACTCATCAATGCCCAGGACCAGAGCCGCACATGGCTTCTCGGGACCACCCGGACAACATCCGGATTGCCGGCAGGGATCATGGGCACGGCGACCCGGAGCTTTACCCTGCCAGGCCCGGTCCCTCCCGGCACCTATTATTATGCATGCTGGGCAGATCTCCCGGGCCTCGTTCCAGAAGAAAACGAACAGAACAATGCCGGCACTTCAGCTCCCTCGACGCTTTCCTTATCCCCGGCCCAGACCCCGACGCCGGCACCCCGCCCCGATCTTTTTGCCGGTACGGTCACCGGTACCGCTTCAGCCCGCCCCGGTGATCCTGTTACGGTGTCCCTGTGGCTCGGTAACAGCGGGACAGTTGACGCACCTGGAACAGACCTGCGATACGAGCTGGTGAACACGGAAAACAGCGCACAGGTAACGCTGCTCGGGACATCGGCAACCACGGGACCCGTTGTCGCCGGGACCTCCGGGTTCCAGAACAGGACCTTTGTCATACCCGGGTCCATCGCCGCGGGGACCTATTACTATGAATGCAGGATCGACCCGGCCAACACCATACATGAGTCCGACGAACAGAACAATTCGGGCTCGTCAAGGCCTGCGACCCTCGTCGTCGGCCCGCCTCTTCCCGACCTGTACGTCGGGGCCGTGACCGGGAGCCCGCAGGCTGATGCGGGTGATCCTGTCGTCTTCAATGCGCCGATTGGAAATTCAGGACAGGGACCAAGCCCGCCGTCCCAACTCACCTTCGGCCTTGTCGATACGGGAGACAGCAGCAGGACCTGGCAGATCGGCAGTTCGATGACCGACACAGGCCTCGCAGCGGGGGCAACGGGGACGGCGGCACGCACCTATCCGCTTCCTCCAGGGATACCCGCCGGCACCTACTACCTGGCCTGCTGGATCGACCTTGCAAACCTTATCCCGGAGTCTGACGAGACCAACAACCTCGGTCTGTCAGTGCCGGCAAACATGACCGCAGGCCCGCTGGCCACGCCGACACCGACGCCTTCTGCGACAGTAACCGCAACAACAACGGCCACACCGACACCCACGCCCACCGCGACAGTAGCAACAACAGCAACGGCTACACCGACGCCAGAGCCCCTGGCCGATCTTACCGTGACCCTGCCTGATGCTCCGCCAGCAATGGTATCTCCCGGCGGTACCTTCGAGACGCGTGTCCGGGTTTCGAATACGGGTACCGCAGGTTCCCCGTTGTCAGGACTTTCCCTTGCCATGCAGGATGTGGAGAACAGCACGAACGTCCTTGCCCTGTTCAGCGGGACAGTCCCGCCCCAGGACCCCGGGTCATCGTTCGAGATGAACCAGACAGTGACCGTCCCCGTCGCTGCCCCGGGAGGGTCGTACTACCTCCACGCGGTCATCGACCCTGAACACCTTGTTACCGAGTCTGATGAACTGAACAACGAGGCAGGTTCAGAGCCGGCGACCATCGTCGTGTCCGTATGAGGTGGAGAAGAATGCGGGGCAACTACCCTTAGCAACTCTCTTATTTTCCATCCAAAAGGAATTGACATCGGCGATCGCAGGACAGCCGGTACACAGGCATCCGATAACCCCCTTTTTACGCAGGACTGAACCAAGGTTTATCGGGTATCCGGGAAGACCTGAAGTTATGTACTTCAGAAAAAGTCTCATACCCGTTATATACGCCCTGTGTGCCCTCCTGGCCGTTTCCACCGTCAGCGCCACGGGGTTTGATCAGGCCCCGCATGTTAAGATGATAAACGGTTTTTTCTACCCTGAAATAAACGAGACCCAGTCCGGCAGCACGAACACTACGGAGAGCTCCGTTGCAAATACAACGACCGGTGCTCCGGTTTCTGCGGAGGTCACCCAGGGTGTGGGAACAGGCGTGAACAATACAACAGGTACCGGGTTGGTAAGCCAGACCCCCAGCTCCCTGGTAACAGCCTCAACAGTCAGCAAAACTACTACGGAGGGTAATACGACCCAGGTCAATACAACCCCCATCCCGGGAAATACCTCTGTCCAGGATGACTGGAATACAACCGCTATCCCTACGCCTGTGGCAGAACTGACCCCCGCACCTGTTTACGCCGTTGTGCAGACTGGGGAGGGCTCCGGTCATGAGACCCCTGATCCTGAAGTCCGGGAGACATCTGCCGGTGCGATCCCTGAGCCGACGCGTGATAACAGCAGTGAGATAACTCCTGAAAGTGCAATGCCGGCGGATAATGACCTTACCGTTCGGCTGACTGGCGAATTCCCGCTAAGTGCCGAAGGACTCTCGGATTTTGCACGGATGAAGGCATTCCCGCCCCTTGAACTCATCGAACGCCTCATCGGCGTTTCCCTTGGGGACAACAGCCAGGGGATCCAGGCAGAAAACAATGCCGTCATTGAAGGAGAACATGTCCTGCCAGGGAACGAAACGATATCCCAAATCTGAAGAAAATGGTGATACCAGCCCCTTTAATGGCCGGGGGTGATAACCACTTGTTTTCGTACCAGTTCCTGTTCCAGGGCAAGAACCGGGATCGCTTGGATTGTCTCGTTTCTCAAACCGACACCAATTTCGACCATTCTGGCTCTGGAAAGATCCTATGACCGGGATTGCAGCTGATGGGGATCTCTCATTACAGGATGAATCAAGTTGAAGAAAATGAAGATCTTCACAGGGCCAGAAAATCTTAATTTTAATGAGTAATTCTTCCTTGCCTGACATAATTCTCTTGTAATCTGCATGATTGAAGAAATGGGACCTGGATTTTTCCGACTTTTCAGAATGGTTCCATACATTGGCGGATACCAGGAGCATCACATTTCCTGATATCCTATATGCCTCAATCCTTCAGTGGGGGCTTCGCCCCTACACCCCCAAAAAGATACCCCGCCGCCCCCGAAGGGCGCCCAGGCGGCGGTTTCACGGCCCTTCATGAAGATTTCAACCTGAAAAAAATCCCGCTGAAGACCAAAAATAGGCTTTGTTGAAACCTTATGATCAGATTTGCAACTGATGGAGATCTCTCATAATGGGGTCAATAAAATTGAGGGTGTGGACGATTCCAACCGAGCTTAAAAATCTTAATTTTGACGAATAATTCTTTCTTGCCGGACATAATTGTCAGGTAATCTGCATGATTGAAGA
>CAZGXZ010000014.1:2932-23867 GCA_964530035.1 uncultured Methanoregulaceae archaeon | reverse complement strand
AAACGTTAACGTTTCACCTCATTTTCTATGGTAAAGGTTTTTTTTGATAGGGTACGTATCGCTGGATTAAGCTCTAATCCCGGTAATCTTGCGAAAAGCTTATGTTTGGACATTTTGCGTCCAAAAGCAGGAACACGAAAAACCTGTCTTACGCTTGCATCTAGTGATGCAACGAATGCAATTCAGATCTGATGTACCGCTCACTGCCAGGTATTTGATTGAAGGGAGACTCCATACAACCCCGCGGTGCTACCTGAATAGAACCTGGTTGAAAACCAGGACCTTGGTCAAGGCATTGGTTTTAAGTGGGCGGGCTGAAACCTTCTCCCTGCGAGGGGCTAGAAAAAGGCCTTTATCACGTACCTCTGCCCGAATTCCCTGATAACGGAGTATCCTGCAGGTCCGGTCGCCCCTGCACTGCCTGTCTGGTGCAGCTGTGGGAGATGGGGGGGGTGCCGCATCATGACATCACAAGGATCACAACGTTCCCCGGACAGTGGGATGAACACCCTCTAACCCACTCCATATAGTGTTCCGATGTCCATGAAAACGATCAGGATCGAGCGCAGTGATCCGCCGTCATATCATTGGCAGATCGACGGTGCATACCCCCATGGCATACATGTGTCAGACACCCGATACGTGATCTAAGGTGTTCGATCCACAGATCCGCTCACCAGATCTCCTCTCCTGATCAAAAAAGCCACGAAGTAAGAATTTGATTTTAATTGTTTTAAAATAAAAAATAACCTTAATTAATTGTTTTTTAAGGGGGTGGCACTTTCACTCCACACGGTCATGCTTTATATGCCCCTATGTTGAGGATTGTAGTGGAGGTCAGGGGATCGGCATTAGGTACATCTGCCACATCGATCACTTACCTCCACCATACACCCTCAAAGCACCTTAACAAGACCCTTCAATGATGCCCGCAACATGCGGGAAACCCTTGATGATACCTGGATGAGACCCTCATCCAGGCTTTTCTGAAATAATTATGCAGAGGATATACATATGCCTTAAATTATCTGGGAAACACCCTTTTTAGAGTAGTAAAGAGTGTTATGATCAACGTCCTCTTCGTGGATGATGAGCCTGATATCATCGAGGTGGCCAAGCTGTACCTCGAGAAAGATCCTGATATCAGGGTTACTCCTGCGCTTTCGGCCATTTCAGCGCTTGAAAAGATTCAGGAAATGCCGTTCGACGTCATCGTTTCAGATCATGAGATGCCAGACCTGGACGGCATTGCTTTTCTGAACCGGCTCAAGAGGGACGGGTGTGAGATCCCCTTCATCATGTATACCGGCAGGAGCCGGGAAAAGGTTGTAATAGAGGCAATGAACTCAGGGGCATTTTTCCTCCTCCAGAAAGGCGATGTCAGTCCAAGGACGCAGTTCCTTGAGATGCGTGACGTAATCCTCAAGGCAGTCGGGAGGAGACGGGCGCTTGAAAAATTGAAGGAAAGTGAAGAGCGGTACAGGACTCTTGCAGAATCGGCACATGATGCGATATTCATTCTGGATCCCGAGGGTGTCCTGAGATACGTCAACACCTATGGTGCGATGATGCTTGGAAGGGAGTCGGGCCAGCTCGTCGGGAAAACAATCCCTGATTTTTTCCCTTCTGACATTGCACAAGAGTTCAATACCCACCTGGAAAAGGTGTACCGCTCGGTCACCCCGTTCTCTCATGTCTCAAGGATCCCGGGAAAGCAGGGTTTCATCTGGCTGGAGACCTGGCTTGTCCCTCTCCTTGACAATGACCACCGGGTTTTTGAGTTGATGGGACTTTCCAGGGATATAACAGAACGGATGGTCATGGAGGAGGCTCTCAGGGCTTCAGAGATGAAGTTCCGTACCCTCCTCGATCAGGCTGCCGATGCACTATTCCTTACAGAACCCACCACCGGAAAAATCCTCGAGGTGAACAGGCAGGCCCTCTCGATTACCGGCATGTCCCAAGAAGAACTTGTCGGAAAAACGATTCCTGAAATACTTCGCGATTCGGACAGGGAAGCATGGAACCGGTATCTCCTGGATTCGCGGGAAAATTCCGCCACAGTCCTTTCGGATATCTCCATTATCGGCCGTTATCAGCATGAAATCCCGGTTGACATTACATGCACCTATGTTGCCATCGGGGACGATGCCTATAACCAGGTTGTTATCCGCGATGTAACGGAGCGAAACCGGACAATGCTGCTGCTGAAACAACAGCAGCAACAACTTGAGGCAACGAACCACGAGCTCGAGGCATTTGCCTACTCGGTCTCCCATGACCTCCGGGCACCGGCCCGGGTGATAGAGGGATATGCTACAATCCTCCTTGACAAGTTCGGTGGGGACGCCAAGCCTGAAATGAAGTATATTATTGAGCGGATCATGACCGCAACAAAGAAGATGCAGAACCTGATCACTGATCTTTTAAGACTTTCGAGGGTCAACAAAGCAGATTTCAAGTCTGAACCGGTCGACCTGACATCTCTGGCCAGAGGTATTGTCGCGGACCTCCAAAGCGAGGACCCGGAACGGGTTGTTGATATTTTCATTTCACCGGGCATGGTCGTAGAAGGGGACAAGGCACTCCTTGAGGTAATGCTCCGCAATCTTATCGGAAATGCCTGGAAATATACATCACGTAAAGACGACCCGAGAATTGAGATCCTGGAGGAAAGAAGCCGGAATGGAACTCCCGTCTTTGTTGTCAGAGACAATGGGGCCGGTTTTGACGCGGCATCGGCATCGGACCTCTTTGCTCCTTTCAAACGTTTTCATGCCGAATCAGAGTTTTCAGGCATCGGTATCGGTCTGGCTATCGTTCAAAGGATAGTGCACCGCCACGGAGGTACGGTCTGGGCTGAAAGCATGCCGGGAAAAGGTGCAGCTTTCTTCTTTACATTTCCGTGAATAACGGTCAAAAATGCTTTAAACAAAATTCAATGAGGTACATTGTACGTGTGCCTGATCGATTAAGATCCCATGCCCCGGGAAGAGGGAAGAGCGTGTCACGTATGGTCCAGGTCCTGAATGTTCTTGTAATCGACGAGTCTGATGATGACACCGCAATCGTCCTGAACGAAATCGAAAAGGGGGGGTACCATGTTATCCACGAACGTGTTGACACTGCCGGTGAGCTGCTTCGGACCCTTCCCGGACGAAACTGGGACCTCATCATTGCTGATTGCACAGTATCTGGTTTTGGGGGCCTGGATGCTCTCAAACTGACCCGGGAGTCAGGGCTTGACATCCCGTTCCTCGTGGTTTCTGATGCTTCCTGGGAAGAGGCCGCGGCCGCGATCATGCAGGCCGGTGCACAGGACGTAATCATCAAGGGCCGTTATGCCCGGCTCATCCCTGTTATCGAACGGGAAGTGACAGAGTACAGGCGGCGAAAAGAATCAGAACAGGAGATCCGCGACCTCTCCCGGCATCTCTGCAGCACAGTAGAACAGAACCCGCAGCCGGCTCTTCTCATTGGTCCCAACCAGGAAATAAAAATCGCCAACGAGGCATTTTCAAGGATGTCCGGGTACAGTGTGAAGGAACTCCGCCTGATGAATGCCGGTGAGTTCCGTGCCATAAACCCGCTTGGACCGATGCCCGCAGAATCACTGGAATTGAAGGAGGGAGTTACCTCAGAGGTCATTATCGATTTTCCTTCGGGCAGGCATCAACTTGAACAACACACCATCCCCCTGGTTGACCATGCCGGGAAACTGGTTTCCGTTATGGTCGTATACAGCGATATCACTGATCAAAAAAAGCGGGAAAGGGAGATGGTGTCCAGAATGGAACAGACACTCACCCACCAGCACCGCAATGATGTCATGTTACGGGAAAATCCTCTCGCTATAGCCATACTGGGACCAGACAAAGAGTTAATTGACATTAATCAGGCATTTAAGCATATTTTCCAGGGAAAACGGCAGGATCTGCTGAACTCGACCTTTCCTGACCTTGGGATAAGGGTGGTTTCCGGTGATGGTCTCTATTCGGCATTCGAGACCCGGAGAAGTGGGCATACCCGGATTGAAACCCTTCTCCCCGGAAGGGCCAGGAAATACCTTGTACTCGACCAGATACCAATTATCGAAGAGGGAGGAAGCATCGATGTCGTTTACTACCTGTTCCAGGACCTCACCCGGGAGGATGCACTTGCCCGGTACCATTCCCGGGAGGTGGCACGGCTATCGGGCAATCTCTCCCGCTTGGCCCATGGAAACCTCCTTTTTGACCTGGAAATTCAGGAAGGTGATGAATATACCCGGGATGCACGTAAGGACTATGCGGCAATCGCCAACGACCTTGAACGAGTTTCAGAGGTAATTAAATATCTTTTAGACGATATCGGCCAGTTTGCGACTGCCATGGATGAAGGCGACCTTTCCTTCAGGAGTGATCCCGGCAGCCTCCAGGGCGAGTTCAGAGCTGTTGTCGAGGGTCTGAACAAGACAGTTGACTATATCGTGGAACCCCTCAGCGAGGCGATGAGGGTTGCAGGCAGATACGCCAGCGGGGATTTTTCAGCACGCTTTCTCTCGGAGATCCGGGTTAAAGGTGATTTAGCCGGATTCAGGGAGTCCCTTGACTGTATCGGGATCGGTATTTCAAGTTCGCTTACCCAGGTATCCCAAAATATCATCGAACTATCAGGACAGGCCGATCTGGCAAGGGAGAACATCAGGGAAATCGCATCAGGCGCCGGGCAGATCGCAATAAATTCAAAAAATGTAGGTAGAAACTCAGAAAAAGGTGGCGAAGGCATCAGGCAGATCCTCGTGTCGATGGAGGCTTTCAACCGTACCGTAAGAGAGGTAAGTGAGAAGACCGGGTCAGTTGCCATGCTTTCTTTACAGACCAATGACCTGGCGAAAAAGGGTGCGGAAAACGCCAAGAAGGCAGAGATGGGCATGGCGGAGATTACCAGGAATGCCTGTGAGGTTGAGTGCATCGTTGCCGATATCAGGAACCAGATGGGCCGAATTGGAAAGATTGTGGGATTAATCAGTGACCTCGCGAGCCAGACGAACCTTCTGGCACTCAATGCCTCCATAGAGGCGGCCAGGGCAGGTGATGCCGGACGAGGATTCGCCGTTGTCGCGACGGAGGTCAAGGCTCTTGCAGAAGAGTCCCGTTCATCCGCAGGTGATATTGCAGAGATGATCGGCGCCCTTGATGCCCGCTCCATAGAGGCAGCCCGGGCGATGGAAGAAGCTGGAAAAAAGGTGAGGGACGGGTCTGAAGCACTTACTGATACCCTGGTGACATTCCACCGGATTGTATCGGCCATAGATGAAATCCAACGGAATATGGACCAGGTGGTGCAGGTAACACAGCAACAGGCCTCCGTGGTCGGCGATATCTCATCACGGGTCAACGAAGTATCCGGACTGGTACAGGGAACTGCCAGGGATGCGGTGGACACCGCCCTGGCGACCCGTGAGGCCTCAGCCTCGGTTGAACAGGTCGAAACGATCATTACTGAAATAAAAGCCATCGTCGATGCAATATCAAACGAAATGAACCGGTTCAGGATCTGAAAAAGGAAACCCTGGTGATGACCCGGGGGGAGGCCCTTCTTGGCAGATATGCGATATCTGCAGGAAGGTTGAAGATAAGGCTTTTGTATCCCGAAATGGATACGATTGTTATGCCCGCGGTCTTGAAAGACCTCCGGATGCAGAACCGAGTGTGGCAATGAAACCGGCATATTCTCATGTAGTCCTTGCAACCTTTTTCCTGGCAGCATTCATGATGGGCCCGGCACTGGCATCCCAGACAACGGAGTTCTGGGGAACAGTAACGGTTGATGGCAGACCGGCACCGACAGGGTCCGTGATTGTGGCAAAAATGAACGGAAACGATCGTGGAGAGATTGTGACCGCAGTCCCCGGAGGGTATGGCGGAATAGGTCCGAACGATGAACGTCTCACCGTCACTGCTGAACCTGGAGACCTCTCGGCTTCTGAAACACCGGAGATAGAATTCTATGTGAACGGGCGACAGGCCCATGAAACCGGCTACTTCCTTGAAGGAGCAATCCAGGGACTGGAGATAACAGTCGGGGGAGAGGTCACGACCATGAATACCCCCATGATAACAACCCCTTCAGTCCCAAGGAACATTCAAAACCCGTCGACGGCCAGCGACAGTACAGACCTTCCGAAATCCACTACACGGGCTGTATCCACGGTCAGGACGGCCGTGACCACCAACCCTGTCAAACCTGCTGCAACCACTCTCCAGACCCAGTCGCCAACCCGTCTCCCTACGCGTCTGCCGACATTGAAAAGTATGCCACAAACAGTATCCGATCCGCTTGGGGGGGTTGCCGCGATCCCCTCTCTGCCTCAGGGGAAGGGTTGGGTCTATGCAGCCTATGCGTGCCTTGCCGTGGTCACCGTCAACCTTGTCCTGGTCATCGCATTCTGGCTGTACCGCAGAGGGGAAAGACAACGGCCTTAAATCATTTCGTATATTGTGGTGACTCTCCGGACCCTGGCAGGGGGCCCAAACGGTGCATCCCCGGTAAACCATGGCTTTATCCAGGTACCTTTACGGCTTGGCTTGTCTGAAGAACAACAGGTATTGGCCTTTTACTCCATAGTGCTCTCAATCATAGCGAATAAATAGTCAACCGAAAATATGGATAGTATTGCACGGGGACGCACTCATGGTGTGTTCGCGGCGAAAGGAGCGATATAGTGGTAGATTTTTCAACCGCATTCAGCGTGAAGGCGAGTGACAGGATGCTTACGCACCAGGAACTGGTCCGTTCAATCCGTCTCATGGTGACCGATGAGTATGAAGCGGTTTCCATCTACACCCAGCTTGCTGAGTCAACTGACAATGAACTGGCCAGACGTCTTCTCATCGATATCGCCGACGAGGAGAGGGTCCATGCAGGGGAGTTCCTCAAGCTGCTGTCCGTCCTTGCACCTGATGAAACCGCCCTCTATGCCCAGGGTGCGGCTGAGGTGGAGGAGCTCATGGCAACGATGGCACCTTCCCCTGAAGGCCAGGATAATGTGCCGGGTGCAACAATTGGATCACTCAAGGAATGAACGAGGTGTGAACCGGAATGGACATTGCATATCTCGGGCGCAACGATGCGCCCATATCAGCTGAGACCTGGAAGACGATTGACTTCACCATGACCGAATCTGCAAAGACCCTTCTCTCTGGTAGAAGACTTCTCGCCATCGAAGGCCCTTACGGCTTCGGGCTCAAGGCGGTCCCGCAGAATGATACCCCTTCAAAAGGCGGGGTGGCCACCGCATCATTTCTGCCACTTGCATTGGTGAACAGTAGTTTCACCCTTGGAAAGAGAGACCTTGCAGCATTTGAGCGTGAGACCCTCCCCCCGGATTTGGGGAAAGTTGCCGCTGCCTCCCTTGACGCAGCCAGGCAGGAAGAAAACATCGTCTACCAGGGTACCAGCGGGGTTCCCGGTCTTATGACTGCAAAGGGTTCTGGTTCTCTGAAAATGGCCCGGTGGGACACGGTTGGAAAAGCTGCGGATGATGTTATTTCAGCGATTAATATCCTGGACGATGCAGGGTTCCATGGACCGTACTGCATGGCGCTCGCACCCAAGCGGTACAACCTCCTCATGAGGCGGTATCCCCAGGGCGACGGGACTGAACTTGCCCATATCGCGGAAATGGTGAAAGCTGGCATTTACAAGGCACCTGCTCTTGGATCGGGAGGAGTGATCCTGGCATCCGGGAGGCATTATGCTTCAATTGTCATAGGACAGGACATGAGCGTGGGATACACCGGTCCGTCGGGTGAAAACCTTGAGTTCTTCATATCTGAAACCCTTGTCCCCTTCATCCGTTCCCCGGCTGCAATCTGCGTCCTGAAGGACCAGTAATCCCTTTTTGAAACAGTAAATAGTTCTCTTCAGGTATCTGTACCACTCATCAGCCCATATCTTGTCCTGGAAACGGGGCATTTGTTTTTTCCAGGCAATTCATAGGAAAATGCAGAAATGGTGGAAAGTGCCTGGGTGAACGAGCACTCAATCGGACTTACAAGGCCCCCCTGAAGGGTGATTTCCCTATGAACCTGGATTCAACTGCATGGGCATCCTGCAATCCGTGGTGCAGAAAGGGATCAGGGGAAAAACACCTGGATGCAGAAAGCGACAGCTCCGATTGCACAACCAATGAGGGCAAGAGGGAGGGTATAGTATTTGACTGCCCACACCTGGTCCTGACCGGTTTCTTTCTGGATAACCCAGAAAAACGGGTCCGTGACAAATGAAACGACACATGCCCCTGCGCCCACCATGAGGACAAACGCGAGGGGGTTCATGACCTTCACCAGGAGACTGCCGGCGAGCATCTGTGCGGTAACGATCGATGTCACGATACGCGAACCCTGTGCGGTCTGGAGTAGCGCTGCAAGTGCGAAGGGAATAAAAACCGCAGGGAGGAATGAGGTCAGGAGAGGAAGGGTTTCCGATGCAAATGTGCTCTGGGTTATCGCCATTCCCAGGGCGCCTGCCCCGCAGACATCGAAGATGATGACCCCGGCATGTTTTGCACCGAGGATGAACCCCGTGTGCCGAACCTCACGGTGTGCAACGACGAGGGCGGTGATCATCCCGACCAGCATAATCGCCTGGACGATGGAAAGATGGGACAGCGGGATGACCGTCCACCACAACGGGACTGAAATGAGCATCGCTATCATGGGAGCCCATGCCCTCAGGTGAACCCTTGGACCGGTTGTCATGGGATCGTTTTCAGGGAGGGGTTCCAATACGGCGTCTGCTTTTTCAGATATGCCCGTCGGGGAATCTTCGTCCTGCTTGCCCGATCCGGAATTCAATCCGGCTGGATCCTGCTTCTTCCACTTGTGCAGGGTGATCGCTATCAAAATACCAAGGACGAAAAGGGCCACGGGGATGGCGACGGCATCGTAGACCAGAGGGGAGAGATTGAGGTTCAGGATTTCAAAGATAGGATATACGACCGGCGTGGGATAGAAGAACGAGGTCCCGAGCGTGGCCGCGACAGCAGCAATGATGAGGATTCCGATTTTCTTCGTCTTGTCTGACTCAAGGTTGCCGACGAAAGGAGCGAGGATAATAAAAGAAGAGACGGGGCATGTTGTGGGAATCGCAAAGAAGAAACTGAAAATTCCAGAGAGGATAGCGGAATTTTTTATAACCCTCCGGACGTCTGAAACCAGGTCCTCTATCATACCCTGTTCCAGAAGGAGCTTGGCAATAACCGACCCGGCAAGGATGGGCACTCCAAGGATTTCAAAGACACTGGCCATTCCTCCGACCGCCATGCTGATGGCAGCATCGGCAGTATTCCCCAGGATGATGCTGTAGACGATGGCTCCGGCGGTGAGGGTGAAAAAAGCCGGTATACGAAATTTGAGACCTGCTATTGCTATAACGATGAGGAGGGCAAAAAAAACAAGGATTGCATTCATACCAGTATCAGTCCATTACGTACGGATAGTACCATAGAAAATGGAAGGCAAAGTGGTTAAAGGTGCCGTGGAACGGAGGTAAAATCTTTTTCCTTGACACCTCTTCCCAAGAGCCGGTTTGTTTCGGAGGTCCTGCTCCTGAATTGTTTTGGTCCAGGACGGCGGATTGTTTCGAATATAATCCCGTTCAGAAGGCACGGGATTCCTGATACAACATCCCCGGGAGTCCCTGTCCGGTGAGAAGAATAGTATTGCCCTTTCACCCAATGCTCATCCCTGGGCTTAATACTGTCAATTTTGAGAGTTATTTATTAGTGGAATGCCTGTCCAACCAATAGGTATGGGCTTTCGTTCAAGCACACTTCCGGGTATCGGGACGAAATATGAGATATCGACTGATAAAGGGGACACGGTTGCCATATTTTTCATGAAAAACGGGAATATCCAGATGTACAACCTTCCAAAGGATGCACCTGCTCCATGTGTCGCCGAGCTTTCTGCATCCGAGGCACGGAGACTCGGTAATATCCTTTCCGGAGCCATCATGGAAGCTGACAGGGAAAGTGTTGAAATTGCCTTTTCAGCCCTTTCCGATCTGAGGATCAGTGTCCATGCCTACATGGTTCCAAAAACGATGACAGGTCAGACCATCGAAGGCCTCTCGGTCAGGGCTAAAACCGGTGCGACGATCATCGCAATCTCACGCGGGGCGCAGAATGTCATCAACCCTGCTCCCACCTTTGTATTCGAGCCAGGTGATGCCATGGTTGTCATCGGTGAGTCGGACCAGTTAAAGACCTTTGAACGTGAATTCCTGGTGTCGTAATGGAAGGGGTTGTCCTCGCTCTCTTTGTCTGCTGTATCCTGGCCCTCGTTACAAAGAAGCTGTCACTACCTACCATCCCCTTCTATATCATTGCAGGACTGCTCCTTGGAAAAAGCGGGCTCCAGCTGGTGGGTCAGAACGACGTTTCTGAATTTCTCACCCAGCTTGGGCTTATTTTCCTGCTTTTTTTTATGGGCCTCGAGATCAAGCTCGACCGCATCATAAGCAACCAGTCAGCCATAGTCAAGAGCGGCCTCATCGACCTCCATATCAACATGCTTATCGGGATCGCCGCAGCATGGGTCCTCGGATTCTCGCCCTTTGACTCTCTCGTCGTGGGTTTTGCCTTTTTTATCAGCAGCACGGCCATGACGGTAACATCGCTCGTTGAGAACCGGAAGCTCCTGAACCCTGAGTCCGAGACCATTGTGTGGCTGATGGTCTTCGAAGACCTCGTCCTCATTGCCTTCATCCTTGTTTCGGGATCAGGCGGGGATAACCCATTCCTCCTTATCGGCGAGATCCTTGGAGGGTTCTTCATATTCTATCTCGTCGCCCGGTTCTGTAAACCCCAGCTGAAGGCCATCCTGAAACGGGACGATGAACTCCCGGTTCTCCTCACGTTTTCCCTGGTACTGGCCATTGCATATACCTCCATCGCCCTTGGGATCCCGGAGTCCCTCATGGTCATAGCGTTTGGGGTAACCCTTGGTGCAACCGATCCGGAGGCCTTCGAAGTCCATGCAAGGCCTTTCAAGGATGTATTCCTGGTCGTGTTTTTCGTTTTTTTCGGCGTATCCGTGGATTTTTCCGGGGGAGTGCCACTTTCCGCCATCATCATCATCAGCCTGCTGGCCATAGCGAGCAAGTTCCTTTCTGGAATACTGACAGGTATCGTCATTCACAAAAGTGTATATTCTGGGGTGGAGATCTGGGCAAATATCATTGGTCGCGGGGAGTTTTCCATTGCAATCGCTGCACTCTACGGGTCTGCCCTTGTGTCAAGCACGATAGCCGCCATCGTCATCATCACATCGATAGCAGGTTCATTCATCGCCCGGTATAGTACGCGGATTAACATTGCCCTGAAATCATCGGGAATCATCCACCCCTCCCCCCCGCGGGGATGAACGGGAGGGTCATGCCACGCCAGGGCCTGGCTTTCTTAGCCCGCGGAAGAAAGCCTTAATCCGTTTTCCGGGGAAAAATCCATATGATGACACCCCTCGACATGGCACTCCCCGGATCTCTTGCAGTTTTCCTTGTCCTGGGGATCACCTGGTGGGTAATGAGGACCGAGGTCCACCGGAGAGAGACCACGTTTCTGGTGTCCTGTGCAATAATGGCCGGTGCTCTTGCGGGAGTAATTTCACGGTTCGTCCTCGCGGCAGTGCTTGGAGCCCTCGCAAGAGGTGAAATGGGTGAGACTATGGCAGCCGCGGTCCTGATCCTGGGAATAATTGCTGTTGCAGTGGTCGAGGAAGGAATGAAAACGGGCGGGGTAGCACTCTTTCACCGGCACCTGGATGAAATGGAGAATGGTATTGTCTACGGGATAGCGACTGGTTGTGGCTTTGCCCTCACCGGCATCATCCTCATGCCGTTTATTTCAGATACCGCGGCTGAAGGCTCTCTCCCCGAACTTTTCCTTACAATACCTGTCATTGCCGTAGTCCAGACTGTGACAGGGGGGATGGTCGGGCTGGGGCTTGCGAGGGCACTTTTTCCGGGTGGCAAGAACCGTTGGAAGGCCCCGGTCTTGTTTTTTTTCAGTGCAGTCCTCCTCCATGTTCTTCTTCTCTCGGCACTGACGGCCAGGCAGGTCCTGAATCCTGACCCTGCCATTTCCCTTGTCCTTTCAGGAATAATACTGCTGTGCGGAGGATTGTCTGTGGGCCTTCTTGTATGGCTGGACCGCCGGGTCAGGCTGTACGATATCGGGGGAATGGTCCGCGGGAAAGCACTCAGGTAATACTTTCAGGATTCGTGAAATTTATTCCGGAGCCGGGAGGATCTCACTCCTGACGGTGAAGAAAACCGGCCCCCTGACATCGACTTTCTTCTTGTTGTCGGTGATGTATCTCATGGCGTGGTCAGCGATTTTCAGGTTGACATCGCTTGGGAGTTTTGCCATTTTCACCTGGACCGTTGTACCTGTTCCGCACCGTGCCGCTTCCTCTACCCGTGAGGCAGCCTGCGCAGCCACGCTCGAAAGGAATGTAATCCCGGTCCTGCTCCCCTCGCTCCTGACTGAGGCCCATTTCTCCTGGTCAGGAAGACCGAGGACAGAGCCCTGGTGGACGAATACCTCGTTCATGCATGCCGGACCGAGCAGTTTTGCCTTTTCCTCAGGTTCTTCCACGAAAACCCTGGTCATGTGCCCACCAAGTGTGCCCTCCCACGCGGTGAATGAGCAGGGCCCGACTGCCTCAGCATGGTCGCGGGCTGCCTTTTCAATGGCAAAGGCCATGAACCTGCCTTCGGTTGACCCAGGTTCCTCCCTGAACGTAATAGAGCGGGCGATCTCAAGGTCAGAAAAGGACCTCGCGAAGAACTGGGGGTACACCATCTGCCTTACATCCGAGGCTCCATGGATGATCATGGCGAGGCGTTCAACCCCGAGGCCAAGGTTCATGACAGGGATCCCTATCCCGTACTCCGCAAGGGCGGAGGGTGAGTACATCCCGAATGTTGCGACCTCGACCCATCCATGGGTCGGGTGCCTGGCATAGACCTCGGTCTGGCTTCCGGGCATATAGTACTTCGATCGCTTCTCGTCTGGCCTGAACGAGAAATCGGAAAAACCAAAGGCTGATAGGAGGGCTTCAGAAACCGCCTTGCCCTCTTCATTGGTAATATCATCACCAGCGACGACACAGGATGCCGAGTGGTAGGTCATGAGCCTGGTCGGGCCCTCTGCCTGTTCCCTCCGAAAGCACCGGTCGACCGAGAAGAGCCTGATGGGAACCGGGACCCGCTCCCATATGGCTGACAGGGTCAGGAACCAGCCGCTTGTCATGTGAGACCTGAGTGTTGTCCGGGAAGACTCGGGTGCAAGGGCCCTGAACTCGGGAAAAACCTGGTCTAGCACCTGGACCACCCGTGCATCATCAGTTTTCAGCACGACAGATATCTCGTGGACGAGGTCATCACCGTCTATCGTCCCTTTCTTGTACTTGTGAAGTGTCTCCCGGAAGCCCTCTTCTTCGTCGGGAGACAACTGCCGCCCGGCAATTTCTCCGACCCTCATCAATTGGTCCCTGCCGATGCCCACATTTGGCCGGGGCAGCCCCCCCAGGTAAAATACCCGGTCAAGGACGGCCATTGCTTCAGGCCCGAACTGGCGGTACACTTCCTGTTCCTCGATGAATACCGGGTTTGATCCCTCGTCAAAACCCATTGCGAGGTAGGTGTTCCTGAGCCGGCTGATCGTATCAAACACCGGGTGCGGCGCCGCCCTGCGATAGGTGCGGCAGGGGTAACGCATGTCCTGGCGCGGGGGAGTCAGGACATTCGGGCCATCGTGCCAGGCTTTTTCAAAATCGTCCCGAGTTCGTTTCCGGTATGCTTCTGTATCAAACCTCATCCCGATCGCTCCAGGCAGACCACGCGGGAAGGTACGTTCTCGTCCCTGAGCCTGTATCCCGCCGATAGCGCCACGGCTTCCGCAAAGGAGCGGACACGCTCGTGGGCCGGCATATGGTCGCGTGTTAAGCGGTTTCGACTGTATCCGAGATACATATATCCCTTCACCTCGACAAACGTGGCCCCCGAGTCCCGTATCATCCTGCCGTAATGGCGTGCATCATGGTCGTTTATCCCCTGGACGAGGGTGATACGGACCGCGGAACGCCTGGATGACAGCACCTGAAGGCTCTCCTGTATCCTGTCCCAGTAGTCCTCGTCCGGGCGGGCAATCATGAGGTACGTGGAGCGGTCGGGGGCGGTGAGGGACACATAGGTCTGGTATGGACTGCAGCGTTCGAGCATGTCAGGGTTTGTCCCGTTTGAAACCAGGAACGTCGTGCAGCCGTTCCTGTTCAGGAGGTCGACAAGTCTCGGGAGTTCCCGGTACAGGGTGGGCTCTCCTGAAAGGGAAATGGCGACCTGGTCCGGGTGGATAGCTTCGTTGAAACGCTCCGCGCTCACGCCATGGGAAGGTTTGTACCCCGCCAGAGCCTTCTTCTGGAGTTTCGTAAGTGACGCGACAATGGTCTCCGGTGCACACTGCTCCTCATCGCTGACCTCGTGTTCCATCGCCCTCCAGCAGAACAGGCAGCGATGGTTGCAGGTCAGTGTAGGTGCAATCTGTGCGCAGCGATGGCTTGAGATACCATAGAACTGGTGCTTGTAGCACTGCTCACCGCCGGTAAGCGCCCGCTTGCACCAGAGACACGGTTTCAGCGCCGCGGATGACCGGTCGTCGAAAAAAAGGTATCCCTGCCTTCGGAGCCGGTCACATGGATCTGACGGCATCGATCCCCAGCGTCTCAAGGACGTTTTTCAGGGTCAACTGGGAGGCGAGGACAAGGGTCAGGCGGGCGTCCCGTTCCCCGCCCTCTGCCTTGAGAACCGGTTCAGCGTGGTAGAATGCGTTGAACAGGTCCGCGAGGTCCCGTGCATACAGTGCAAGGTATGCCGGTTTCAGGTCGGTGATAACTCTCTCAAGGACATAGGGGAACTTGCCGATCTGCTTCGCGAGTGCAATCTCGGTAGGCATCGAAACCCTGGAGACGGTGTTGAAATCCCCTGCCTTTTCAAGGATGCTGCATGCCCGTGCGTGGGCATACTGGATGTACGGACCGGACTGCCGTTCGAAGTCGAGAGCCTCGTTCCAGTCAAAAACCGTCGCCTTCTCGGCTGATACCTTGACAATATCGTACCTGATCGCGGCTATGGCGACAGAGGCGGCAATCTTCTCCCGTTCTTCGACCGGGAGCTCGGGCCTCCTGGTCGTGACCTCCTGGAAGGCTTTCTTCCTGACCTCCGCGATCAGCTCATCCGCTGAGATGAACTTTCCTGCCCGTGTGCTCATCGAACCCTCGGGTAGGGAGACAAATTCGAAAAAGACGATTTCAGGGGCTTTCTCGCCGAGGAGCCGGAGAGCTGCCGAGAGCTGCGCCCCGATGAGCTTGTGGTCGGCGCCAAGGACATCGATCATCCGGTCGAAGTTCCGGCCTTTCCATATGTGGTATGCTATGTCACGCGCCGCATAGACCGTGGTCCCGTCACTCCTGCGGAGCACGTAATTCTTCTCGAACCCGCACGAGGTGAGGTCGAGGTTGAGGGTCTCCTCGTGCCGGCACTCAGGGAGCCTGTCGAACCTCGCGATGACCCGGCCCGTATCACCGTTCCTGATGAAGTCACTCTCCCAGACAAACCGGTCATGCTTTGCATTGAGGTCACCGAGCGTGACCCTGAACCCCTCAAGGCAGCGGGTTACGGCAGAACGAAAACGCCGGACGGTGTCCGGGTCCCCTGATTCGACCATCTGCATAAGGCGGTCGACCTCTGCCGTCAGGGATGGGTCTTCCTTGAGGTCGCGGTTGGCGTCGATGTAGACCGAGGCAACATGGTGGTCTCCCTTTTCCAGGGACTCGAGGGGCTTCCTGAATCTGTCAAAACCCCAGACCACGATGGCTATCTGGCGCCCCATGTCGTTTACATAGTACTGGACCTCGGTTTTCCTGCCTGCCTTCCTGAAACACCGTGAAAGGGTGTCCCCGATGACCGTGTTCCTGATATGCCCGACATGGAGGGGCCCGTTCGGGTTGGCACTGGTATGTTCCAGTACCGTCCTCTGCCGGCTGCCCCCAAGATACCCAAATTCCGGCTTCAGGGCTGCCAATACTGCCCTGTCCGCATAGTCATCCGTAAAACTGAAATTAAGGTACGGGCCGGAAACCGTTACATCAGCCCCTGCCTCGGACTTAACCCGTTCCCTTATTTGAGAGGCGATTTCAGGGGCAATCTTGTGAGGTGCAGCCTTTCTCTGCTTTGCAAGGGAAAACGCAATGGTTGAAGCCAGGTCGGCATGCTCCCCACCTTCAGTCAGGAATGCGTCTTCAGACCCCGTCTCATCGGTGAGGATCCCTGCGATCAGGCTAAGCCGTTCATTGAACATCAGAACCCCGTCCTGTACCTGAGAATAGCGGCGATACCCCCGAAGGCCGAGTAGAGGATCGAACCCTCCTCAAAGTCATCGGAGATGATCTCGACCTTTGCATTGCTGCCGTCAGCGAGAAGGGTGAGCTCGTCGACGATGTCGGACTCCGAGTCAACAGCGAGCGGAGAGGAGCACGACGGACAGTTGCCATGGTCGAGGGATGCCGGGTCCTGTCCAGGGCCTGTCTCAACGGTTTTCTCAATTGAGTGACCACATGCCCCGCATACCACCTTTATCCGCGACTTTCTCAGCATATTGGAGAGGAGGAGCGTATCGACAGCGCCGAGTTCCAGGTTTTTCCTCACGCTGGCCTCGCCATAACTTGCAAGACTCTCTTCTTTTACCAGTTCCTTTAAGAAACGGTCCATGATCGCCTTTTCCTTGATTACTTCCTGACCTTTCAGGGCGTCCTTGGCTGCGTCCACGAGTTCCGAAAGACCGCTTTCATTGGTATAGGCAACATCGAACAGTCCGATAATCCTTTTCTGCACCTCGTGGTGGAGGTAGGACCCGGCTTCGAACTCCTCCTTCGTCGGGCTCGGCCCGCCGACAAGCAGCCCCTTAAACCTCTCGAAAAAGTCTTTCTCTGCGAGGAAGGCGTTGCTTGACCGTTCGCCGACCTTTACATAGAACTCATTGATGGCGATCTCGCGCAACCTCTGGAACCTGACACTCGACTGCCCGCCCTTTCGTTGCTTTCCGGGCACGGTCGAGGTGGTCCCCCCGATCGGATCAATACGGTTCCCCCTGAGGAATCCCCAGTATGCCTCTCTCCTGTCAAGGACGAGCAGCCCATATACGAACTTCTCCTCGAGCATCTCCTTCAGTGGCTCCAGCTCGAAATTGGAACTGCAGCGGTAGAGATAGAGGTTAAGGGGCTCCGGCGGGTCGATAATCGTGCACTCGAGATCGGTGCGGTCGCCCCCGACGTTGATAGTACCGCAGAAAACCGCCATACCGTTTTCCGGTGGCTTCTTGTAGTATTTTAACCGCGAGAGGATGGAGGAGATGGCACTCTGGACATTCGTCCTCGTCTGCTTGCTCTTGATATTCGAACACTGCCCGAACTCATCACGGAGCTGTGCGGTGACATCGTAGATCTGCTTGTCTGGGGGGATATAGAGGGATATCAGCTCGGTCCCGCTGCCTTCCTTGTTTTCGAGCCGCTCGAGCACTTTCTTGAATTCATACCGCTTCCGGGCGTCCCCGTGTTCCGCTTCTGCCATTCCCGTCACCACAATATGAAAAGCTTATAGACCTTCGTGCCGCGCACCCATAAAGGTGAGCATACGTGAACCGATGGCGGTGTCAACCTCATCATTGATGCCATGGGTGCCGTTGAACACCACGAACTCCTTTGGACCAGATGCAGCCGAAAACAGGTTTTGCCCCTCCGAAAATGAGATTACCTGGTCTTTTTCCGAATGGAAAATAATCACCGGCCGTGGACTGATGAGCGGGACATAGACTTCGGGGTCAATCGAGAGGAGGAATGTCCGGGCATCCCCGGTATACTCATCTCCCAGGCGTCCGAACCCCGAAGTGGAGATCCCGATGTATCCGGCAGATCCAGGATCTGTTGCGGCGGCAAGAGCCGCGTAGCGCCCGCCGTTGCTGTCACCCATGTGGACCACCGGGATCCCGAACCGCTGCGAAAGGTACTTGCGGGCTGAGATCATGTCGCACACACTCAGGTAGTACTGCGGTACATTACCCTCCCTGAATGCAGCATAATCAGACTCCGGGTCAAGG
Organism: uncultured Methanoregulaceae archaeon; assembly: GCA_964530035.1. Classification (GTDB taxonomy): domain Archaea; phylum Halobacteriota; class Methanomicrobia; order Methanomicrobiales; family Methanospirillaceae; genus KLAP105. The sequence continues at coordinate 5,668 of CAZGXZ010000014.1, read as the reverse complement.
GGGTGACCCGGTGTCTCCCCACCGTTCCCCCTGACATCGATTACCAGGAAGGCATACCCCCGGTCTGCATACCCGCGTGCACGGTCTTGATGACTCTCTTTCATTACGCCGGCACCGGGCGACATGACAAGCCCCGCGGCAGGGTGCGGCGGTGACCCCAGGAGAGCGTAAAAACGGTCTTTTCCTGAGGTGAAGGTAAGCCGGGAGAGGGTGACATTCCCTGACACCGACAGCGGGGACACGTCAACGGTATATTCCGGGCATGAAAGGGTCACTATTCCCGAACGGTTCACCTCATACTGCGGCAGGTCCTTCGGAGGGACTGTACAGCCCGGGATGAAGAGAGTCACCGCGAGCAGGAGGACCAGGCAGGCGAAAATCTTCAAGGCTGGACACACCTGTAAAAAACACATATTGTTTTTGCATCCGATATCCGTCCGTCAAGGATCATCTCCCTTACCTCCGGGACCGGTACCCGCATGGTCTCGATAACCTCGTCGTCATCAGGTCGAAACTCGTCCGAAGGGATGAGGTCACGTGCCTCGAAGAGGAACAGCCGCTCATCGGTGAAACCGGGTGTTGTCATGATTGCTCCCCTGGGGATGAGGGTAGTGGCATGAAATCCCGTTTCTTCGATCAGTTCCCGCCTGGCGCATTCACCCGGAGTCTCCCCTTTGTTCATGGTCCCTGCCGGGGCCTCGAGGATCCAATCGCCAACCGCAAATCGGTACTGGCGGAGCAAAAGGCATTCACCGGCCTCGAACGGGAGGATGACGACGGCATCACCGGGGTGTATGACAACACCTTCCTTTTTTCTGCCATTGGGGAGGAGAAATTCTTCCTTCTCTACCCAAAGCCTCTTTCCCCGGTATAATTCAGTCATTCTCCCTTGCCCCCATCTCACCTGAAACCGATGATTTTATGGAGTTGCACCTGCAGGCGAGCCGGCAGGCGTTTACTGGCCAGATAGATGGCAGTTTCATGGATATCTGATCCCCATACCGGTGAAAGGAATATCTCTCCCCTGATAATCTGTGACTCCATGGTCTCATGGGCAAATTCACAGTCCGTTCTGTCTGCCACGACGAACTTTACTGTATCCGTCCTGCGGATGTCGGCAAGAAGAGACAGGTCGCTCTCCATCCCTGACGAAGGGCACTTGATGTCCATACAGACGGTCGCATACGGCAGCACCGGTTGAATAGGTACCGTTCCGTTGGTCTCTATCTCCACATCGAACCCTTTCTCCTTCAGGATCCTGAGGAGTGGCAGAAGAGATTCTGTCTGGAGGAGCGGCTCGCCTCCCGTGATACATACCCGGTGGTTTCCAGCATTTTCGACCGCATGAAGGACTTCGTCGGGAGAGGCATCGGACCCGGAAAATTCCCGTGAACCCGGGGTGTCACACCAGGAACAGGCAAGGTTGCAGCCTGAAAGACGAATAAAAGTGCAGGGGTAGCCCTGGTTTTTACCCTCCCCCTGCAGGCTTGTGAATATCTCATTCACCTTCATGCACGAGTTCTGCATAACAGGTCGGTGATTCCCACACCCTGATCTTGTCAACGCTGATATCGCGGCCTTCTTCCGAGCTCTCCATGGTCAGGGCTTCCCTGATCAGCAGGGCAAGCAGCTCGCTCGTCGGGTCCCCGGGTGTGGTGAGGACCGGCTGGAATGGCTGCAACGCAACAACCATCGGGTCCTCCCTGTTGAGGATGACCTGGTGGTCGAACTGTTCCACGAGCTCCCTGATGGTGTTATAATCAAAGAGAATCTTATCTTCGTGGGAGATCTCTCCGGACATCCAGACCTCGACCTTCCACCGGTGGCCATGGAGCCGGGCACACTTCCCATCATAGTGAAGCAGCCGGTGGCTAGCGTCAAAGGAAACCTCCTTGTAAATCCGGAAGCGCATCCTTTACACCTTTGCGGCGAAGGATATAAGATTATTATCCATGGGGATACACGTATACAGACAAGCGGAGGGTATGAGGGAATATATAAATTCTTTCCGCGCGTCTGATCATATCTCAGATCGGGATTTCCCCGCTTTCAAAAACACGAGAATTGAGGATATTTCATGGGACAGGGTAAATTTGCAGCGAGAAAGCTGATTCGCGACTCAAAGAAGTTCAGGTGGAGCGACCCGAATGTCGCACGCCGTCTTGATCGGCTTGACCTCAAGTCAGACCCCCTGGAGGGAGCTCCGCAAGGCAGGGGGATTGTCCTTGAGAAGATCGGAGTTGAGGCCAAGCAGCCCAACTCGGCAATCAGGAAATGCGTACGCGTCCAGCTCATCAAGAACGGGCGCCAGGTCACTGCATTCGCAACCGGCGACGGTGCCATCAACTTTATCGACGAACACGACGAGGTCGAGATCGAGGGGATTGGCGGCCGTCTCGGTCGTTCCATGGGTGATATCCCGGGAGTCAGGTACGTCGTGACCAAGGTGAACAACGTCAGCCTTCACGAGCTGGTCATTGGCCGGAAGGAGAAGCCGAGGAGGTAATCGCCTGATGTCAGAAGAGCAGGAGAGCGGGCCGGCACGGCTCCTCTTTAATAAATGGGACGTTTCCGAGGTCCAGGTCAACGACCCCGGAATCGTCAGGTACGTCAACTTCAGCTCGATGATCGTGCCCCATTCCGGGGGTAAGTTCACGAGACAGGAGTTTAACAAGAGCCACATGCTGATTGTCGAACGGCTGATCAACAAGATGATGCAGACCGAGGTCAATACCG
>CAZGXZ010000014.1:0-2922 GCA_964530035.1 uncultured Methanoregulaceae archaeon | reverse complement strand
CGATCCGGATCGTCAAGGACGCGTTCGAGATCATCAACCAGAAGACCAAGAAGAACCCCGTCCAGGTCCTCGTTGAGGCTATTGCCAACTCAGGTCCCAGGGAGGAAACGGTCAGGCTCAAGTATGGAGGCATCAATGTGCCGAAGTCGGTTGACACCGCACCGATGCGCCGGGTCAACAGTGCCCTTGATTTCATCGCCGAAGGGGTTTTCAATGCCTCGAAGACCAGCAAAAAGTCTGTTTCGTTGGTGCTGGCCGACGAGCTCATTGCCGCCTCAAAAGGAGACATCAAGTGCTACTCCGTGAACAAGCGGGAAGAGCGCGAAAGGATCGCAAAATCAGCACGATAATTCAACACCATCCTGTTTTTTGAGGTTGTCACATGAGCCGAGGCAAAAAGACGGTTGAAAGAGTCATATCGACCACGGGAAGACGACCCTGTCCGATAACCTGCTTGCAGGTGCAGGGATCATCAGCAACGAACTTGCTGGAAAACAGCTGTTCATGGACTCTGACGAAGAAGAGCAGGCGAGAGGAATTACCATTGATGCAAGCAACGTCTCGATGGTCCATGAATACGAGGGCAAGGAGTTCCTCATCAACATGATCGACACCCCGGGACACGTCGATTTCGGTGGGGACGTGACGAGGGCGATGCGTGCTGTTGACGGTGCTGTCGTCCTTGTCGATGCTGTTGAGGGAACGATGCCCCAGACCGAGACGGTGCTCCGCCAGGCGCTCAAGGAAGGGGTCCGCCCCGTTCTGTTCATCAACAAGGTGGACCGGCTGATCAACGAGCTCAAAGTCGATCAGATGGAGATGCAGATCAGGCTCGGGCGTGTCATCGACAAGGTCAACAAGCTCATCAAGGGCATGAACGAGGAGATGTACGAAAAGGGCTGGAAGCTGGATGCCTCGGCCGGTACCGTCGCCTTTGGTTCAGCTCTCTATAACTGGGCAGTTTCAGCCCCCTACATGAAGAAAAGCGGGATTTCCTTCAAGGAGGTCTACGACGCCTGTCGTTCTAACGATATGAAGACCCTTGCAAAGAAATCACCTCTTTGCGATGTCGTGCTTGACATGGTGGTCCGTATACTGCCAAACCCCCTGGACGCACAGAAGCGGCGTACCCGTATCATCTGGCATGGGGACCCTGAAACCGCCGAAGGCAAGGCGATGATCGGCTGCGACCCCAACGGTCCGGCCTGCATGATGGTCACCGATATCTCGTTCGACCCCCATGCGGGTGAAGTAGCGACCGGCCGCCTGTTCTCGGGCAAGTTGAAGCGCGGTGATGAGATGTACGTCATGGGAACCGCAAAGAAGGCGAACCGTCTCCAGCAGGTCGGCATTTTCATGGGTCCAACCAGGGTCGAGGTCAATGAGCTGTATGCCGGGAACATTGCTGCCGTGACCGGTCTCAAGGATGCAATCGTCGGATCAACCGTGACCTCTCTCCAGGATATGACGCCGTTCGAGTCCTTGAAACACTACAGCGAACCCGTCATGACCGTCGCGGTCGAGGCGAAGAACATGAAGGACCTCCCCAAACTGGTCGAAGTCCTTCGGCAGGTCGCCAAGGAGGACCCCACGCTCAAGATCATGATCAACGAGGAGACCGGCGAACACCTTATCGCAGGTATGGGCGAACTTCACCTTGAGATCGTTACCGGGCGCATAAAACGTGACAAGGGTGTCGAGATTGTCACCTCAGAGCCTATCGTGGTCTACAGGGAGACCGCCACCAACAAGGCCGGTCCGGTAGAAGGAAAGTCCCCGAACCGCCACAACAGGTTCTATATCGAGATTGAGCCCCTTGCCGACAATATCGTGCAGATGATCAAGGACGGCGATGTCTCAATGAACCAGCAGGCCCTTGAGCGCCGTGACGTCCTCATCCAGGCCGGCATCGACAAGGAAGAGGCTAAGAGTGTCAAGGCTATCGTCGGGACGAACATGTTTATGGACATGACGAAGGGTATCCAGTACCTCAACGAGACGATGGAACTGATACTCGAAGGGCTGAACGAGGCCCTGGAAGGCGGCCCCCTCGCAGACGAACCCGTCCAAAACCTGAAAATACGACTGGTGGATGTCAAGCTCCACGAGGATGCAATTCACCGGGGTCCCGCCCAGGTCATACCTGCGGTGCGAAGTGCTGTAAAAGCAGGTATCCTCATGGCCAACGACTCCCTGCTCGAACCGATTCAGAAGATCCAGATCACCGTTCCGACCGAGCAGATGGGAAATGCGACCACCCAGATCCAGGGAAGGCGAGGGCAGGTCCTTGACATGCAGTCTGAAGGAGACACGGTAACTGTTGTCGGAAAGGCACCTGTTGCTGAACTCTTCGGGTTTGCAGGGGATATCCGTTCGGCAACTGAAGGACGGGCAATGTGGAACACCGAGTTTGCCGGGTTCGAACTCGTCCCCCAGAACCTCGTCAAGGAAGTTGTAACTGGTATCAGGAAACGCAAGGGACTCAAGGAACAGATCCCCACCCCTGCGGATTATCTTGCCTGACCGGGGATACCACCCCCTGTCCTCTTTTTTCATGAACCGATCTTTTCCTGACCGTCCATAGTACCATTTCTCCATCCAAAAGCCCGTGGCTTCAGGCCTGGTGTGCATCGACATTTATCAAAACCTATAATAATTTTTTTAAGGACCATACCGGAGTTTTATCAGTTTCCCCGGAATGGGCAGCATAATGAGAAAAAACAAAGTATTTATGACATTGCCCAGAAAAACAGCATTTTGGTTTATATCAGCATATAGTTATAAAAGTCCGATATAGGAATCATTATATATACATAAAAATGCCAATTCACACTCAGATCAACGTGCGGTTGGTTTACCCCCGGATATCCTGATGGCAGTCGGGAATAAGGGGGATTGGCAGAGGTGTTGAGGCGTGACAGT
>CAZGXZ010000013.1:0-24141 GCA_964530035.1 uncultured Methanoregulaceae archaeon | reverse complement strand
ATCGAAAACGTCTTAAAAGCCCTGGACGAAGTTGGCTTTCCCGCTGAAAAGGCGATCGGGCGGGCTGCAGACCTCGTCGACCAGGTCAAGCTCTCCCACCGCATGATGCATATCGCCCGGGACCTCTCGGGCGGGGAGAAACAGCGGGTCGTGCTTGCACGTCAGCTGGCAAAGGACCCCTTCATGCTCTTTGCCGATGAGCCCACCGGGACTCTTGACCCGGGTACGGCCAAGGTCGTCCACGGGATGCTCAAGGACGCCGCCCGGACAAACAACATGGGCATGGTCGTCACGTCGCACTTCTCCCAGGTCATCGAGGACGTCGCAAACCGGGCAATCCTCCTCGTGGATGGTTCGATAGAAGTCATCGGCTCCCCCCACGACGTCATCAGCCGCTTCATGCTCCAGCGGTCGGACACCGAGCAGTATGAAACAACGGAGATTGGCGAGAAACTGCTTGTCGCACGTGACGTTGTGAAGCGGTTCATATCCGTCGACCGCGGCCTCGTCCGGGCGGTGAACGGGGTTTCGTTTGAAGTGGGCGAAAAGGAGATCTTTGGCATCATCGGGAAATCCGGCGCAGGAAAGACCACCCTCTCCCGGATTATTTCCGGTCTTGTTGAACCGACCTCGGGCGAGATGAATATCAGGATCGGCGAACAGTGGGTCGATATGACCAAACCGGGCATAGAAAACCGGGGGAGGGCAAAGAGTTATATCGGCCTCCTCCACCAGGAGTACGACCTGTTTCCCCACCGGAACGTACTCGATAACCTGACAGATGCCATCGGTCTCGAGTTCCCGAAGGAACTCGCCATGCGGAAGGCAATCATCACCCTGAAAATGGCCGGTTTTACTGCCGAAAAGAGCAAGGACATCCTTGAACGCTACCCGTCGCAGCTCTCCGAGGGGGAGCGGCACCGGGTCGCACTGGCGCAGGTCCTCATCCGTGAACCGAGGATAGTGGTCCTTGACGAGCCCACCGGGACCATGGACCCCATCACCAAGATCGATGTCAAGCACTCGATAATGCATGCACGCGAGGAGATGGACGAGACCTTCATCGTCGTATCCCATGACATGGAGTTCGTCAGGGACATCTGCGACCGCTGCGCACTGATGCGGGGGGGAAAGATCGTCACCATAGGGAAGACCGCAGAGGTCCTTGCAAGTCTTACCGAGGACGAACGGGAAGTGATGGGCAAACCGCAGTCTGCTCCTGCGGGATAGACCATGCCCGCCGTCATAATCGACGGGGTGAAACGGGAGGTTGACCCCGGCACTCCTCTTTCCTCTGTCCTTCCCGACCATGTCCCGGGTCGTTCCGTAGCGGTCATCCTGCCCGGAGCACGGGAGTCCCAGGCTACAAGGAACCTGAAACTTACCACCGGTGCCGGGGAGGTCATCATAGAATTTAGCGACAAGGACGGGCTTTTTTCCAACCATCCTGCCTTGTTACCTTCCCTCGGGATAAAGTGGACTGACCGGTATACCGCGGCTTTCGGTCCTTTTTCATCTGATTTCAAGCCTTCCAGGAGGGCCTCCCGGTACGAGCGGGGGGACGTTATCATCGGATGCGGGGGCTATGACCCCGGGCAGGCATATCTCGTACTGTCAAGGATGCGTCATGTCGCAGACCATGGGGCGAGAGATGACGGCGGTGTTATCGGCAGGGTAGTCTCAGGCCGCGGTGTCCTCGACCGGTTGTCCCATGGTGACCGCGTGGAACGGATAGAACCGGTCATCAGCTTCTCTGAGACCAGCACCTCCTTCACGACCAGCGATACCGGCATCGTCCTTGAGGAAGGTATGCAGGTCATATCGCGGATGACCATCAGATCCCAGGGTTGTGCCAGGGAGCGGGTAGACCCGGCTGTCGCCGCCTCGGTCGAACACCTCCTGGTTGCCCTCGAGAAGGGCGTGTTTCAGATCGGCCGCTCTACCAGCACCCATATCCGGGATGAACGTTTTACCGGTACCGACGTGGTCCAGGAGTTACCAGCCGGGCGCAGGCAGGGGACGGTTACCGTCCGGACGCGGGGAAAGTCACGTGGAGCGGTCTACATTTATACTGAGGACCTCCCCTCTTCGCCCGCCCATACGGTCGTCGGCCAGGTCACCAATGGTATTGAACTGGCAATGCTCGCAAAGGAGGGTGAAACGCTTTCTGTAACGGCAGAGCCCCGGAGGTTCGACCTGGTCGGCCTCCCTAAGCCCGTTGCGATAGAATCAGCTGAAAAACGAGGGATAAAGCTCATTTCTGACTGCACTGCCGTGAGAGGCGAGTGCGTCATCATCCGCCAGAACCCGGGGACGACACTTGAAGCCCTTTTTAGGGGCGAGGTGGAGCTCGAAACGGTCCCCTTTGCGGACGTTATCGACATTGACCTGGATGACCGGAACGCCCCCGTTACCTGTGACATCTTCAGGCGCATCACAGGACTTGCACAGCACAACGTAGGGAGGATCCCCTTCTTCTTCAGCTTTGACGACGTGTTCCTCTTCAAACCTAAGGTACCTGCCGGGGTCAGGATTGACCCTGAAAACACACCGGGAGGTCCGGTACCGGCGGGGGTCCTTGGCATGACCAATGACTCGCGGAAGGGGACCGGGATGGTAGGTGTACGGGGTACGGAAAACGCCGAGTTCGGGCCGACCTCGGAGCCCTTCGACGGGACGAACATCATCGGCCGGGTAGTGGATATGAAACGGCTGAAAGAGAGGAAAGAAGGTGAAACCGTGTTTATTCGGGAGGTGAACAGGTGAAGGAGTATAAGCCGAAATACGTCGGGACCGTGACCAAGTACGTTTTTATCGAGTCCCCCGAGATGACTCCGACCGATTTTGCCATCAAGGCCTACGAGGTCTCTGAAGGGGTGATGATCAAGGAGACCTGTTTCGGCCTGCAGATAACCGGCCTGCCGGAAGAGGTTGACAGGGTCCTCGAACGCCTTAGATCATTCGACCCTGAACACGTTTTCGTGAAGGACAGGGGGTTTCCACCGGGTGACGAGAGGAGGTGCCGTGCGAACCTTGGCGGCGCCCGCCCCGGATACTTTGGCCATGAATACGAGGTGAACTTTGTCCTCAGGTCCGTCTCGCACGGGCTAGCCGCCCTGAAGTCCAGGGCGCCGGGAACGGAGGCCGATCCCCCCTCGCCTGTAAAAAAGACCTATCTCGACACCACGTCCCTCAAAAAGATCATAGACAAGACGGAGCCCTGAAATGGCGAACGTTTTCATTTATCCTGCAACCAGCCTGATCCTTTCAGACCTCGTCGCACGTTTCGGCCACAAACCACTTGGGTCCGCACTTTCGGTCCGTGAGCATATCCAGACCGCCGGTTTCGACTCCCCTCCGCTCCAGATCACCCCTGAGGACGCGAAGAAAGGGCTCAAGTACGCGGCTGTCGAGGTCCCTTCGGGTGTCCGGGGCAGGATGTCACTCTACGGCCCCCTTATCGAGGCTGCAGAAGGTGCGATCATCGTGAACGATGCAGATTATGCATTCGGCTGCATGGGCTGCGCTAGGACCAACGAGCTCATCATGTTTCTCGTGCGGCAGCGCGGGATCCCCGTCCTCGACCTGAACTACCCCTCGGATGAAAAGGAAGGAGAGGAGTTCGTGGCAGCGATAAAGTCATTCCTTGACACCCTTGGAGGGGCGGAATGAGCCGGGTCAGGATCGCCCAGCTTTCCTGTGGGCCGGAATATAGCGGGGTTCAGAAGGAGATAAACGATGCTGCAGCCGCGGTCGATGCCGAGATCTTTTTTCCCGACATCCGGCTTGCAGATGTCCGGCGGAATTTCGGCTCATTCGGCCTGAATGTCAGGAGTCCGGACCTCAAGCTGGCTATTGCCCGGGCAAAGGGACTGGTCGAAGGAGCACTCGAGGCAGACGCAGTTTTTATCGCCACCTGCTTCAGGTGTGCCGAGGCTGCCATTGTCAGGAATGAATTAAGGCGGTACATCCACGAGAACTCGACCCTTCCCGTCGTTTCCTACTCCTTCACCGAGAGGACGACATCAGGAACCCTCCTCACGCGCATGGAGGCGCTGACCACGATCGCCAGGAGAAGGGCGCTCCTTGCCCGGGAGAAACAGGAGGGGCTCACCATGGGCGTCGATTCGGGTTCTTCCACGACCAAGGCAATCGTCATGCGGGACAACAGGATCATCGGCACAGGGTGGCTGCCGACGACCGAGGTCATCGGATCTGCCGAAGCGGTAATGGCAACCGCCCTCGAAGAGGCAGGCGTCAGTCGTGAAGATATCGAAGCGGTGGGCACAACAGGATATGGCAGGTTCCTGGTCGGTGAAAAGATCAAGGCCGACCTTATCCAGGAGGAGCTCACCGTCAACTCGAAAGGGGCCGTCTTCCTTGCCGACTGCCAGAAGGGCCCGGCAACCGTCATAGATATCGGCGGGATGGACAACAAGGCCATCTCCGTCCAGGACGGCATCCCCGGGACCTTCACGATGGGTGGTATCTGTGCCGGTGCAAGCGGGCGCTTCCTCGAGATGACCTCGAAGAGGCTCGGTGTCGATATCACCGAGCTCGGTCCGCTTGCCCTGAGAGGGATGAGCCGGAATGTGCCCATGAACAGCTACTGCATCGTCTTCGGGACCCAGAGCCTGGTAAACGCCCTTGCAGCAGGCAATTCGCGGGAGGATGTCGCTGCTGCCGCCTGTCACAGCGTGGCCGAGCAGGTCTTCGAACAGCAGCTCCAGGAAGTGGACATCAAGGAGCCGGTAATCATGGTGGGTGGTTCCTCGCTCATCGGTGGCCTGGTCAAGGCAATGGGTGACCTCCTGCAGACACAGATCGTTGTCCCGCAGTATTCGCAATACATCGGGGCGGTCGGAGCGGCACTCCTGGCATCAGGATACAAGAAGTTCCAGAGCGGGGGATGAATGCAGGCGCTTGAGTACTTCGAGGTCGAAAGTACCGAGCCGGCAGGGGGAGAGATGTACAGGAGGATCGCCGAGGTGGTTCTCCTCGACCATGACCTCCTCAAGGTCGTCTCGAAGTTCCGTGCCTTCATCGACCCTGAGGTCCCGGTCTTCATCGCCACGGGCATCGCAAAAAAAGTCCCTGCACTGGTGAGGGTCAGGGATTTCGCAAATGTCAACATCCAGAACCGGCAGGTCATCCTCGCCCTTGCAAGCGAGAATTACCTCGCCCCGCTCCTGAAGATCCTCTGGGAGAGGTTCGGCAAGGACAGGGTCGACCAGCCCGACCGGTTCACCATCACCATGGATCTCGACCCTTCCGAGTCAGGAATGCTTGAGGACATGGTCGTGCTCGACCCGGGAGAGGCGCTCTACAGGGACCTCATCTACGCCCTCCAATGCATCGCCCCCGAGGGGTTCAAGGTGCGGCGTCAGTTTTACGGCAAGGGGGTGTTCTGGTATGTCGCGAGCGAGAATACCCTTGCCGAGGACATCGTCAGGACCATGGTCGCTGACAGTTTCCAAAAGATGGGGGAATCACTGTGATCCTTGTCCCGATCACCTATAAGGGCGGGATATACCGCCATGACGAGATCATCGACCTGATTGAGGACCTGGGAGGATATATCGTCCAGAAGCACGCCATCGCCCAGGAGGTGGTCCTCCAGGCCTTTGTCCCGAAGGACGACATAGAACTGATAATGGCTGTTGGAAAACCCCTCACCGGCGAAGTCACGCCATCACCGCTGGTTGGCACCGAGATCGCAGTGGTCTCGATGAGCCTCGAGATCCATCACCTGCCCCATGCCTCATGCGACGTGGCGGAATACCTCCGGAGGTTCGGAGCAAAAACCAACATGATCGGGCTCGCACGGGGATTTGGAAAGAGGATCGCGATGATGAACGACGAGGAGCGGGATGTCATCAACGAGCACGACCTTGCAATCTACCTCTTCGGCAATTTCGAGACCTGCATTCAAAAGAAGTTCCCGGTCCTCAGGCGTGGGATCGATGTCCCTATCGTTGTTGCAGGCGGTCCTGCAAAGGAAACACTGGAACGGATCATCGATCCTCCGGTTGACGGGTATGTCGGAGAACTCGGGCGGTTCATGCACAGGACGAAGGAATCTGAGGAATTCGTCAAGATGGACGAGATAGTCAGTGAAATCAGCCGGGTCCTTGACGTACAGCGGGTGGATATATCGAAAGACCCGCTCTCGGTGAACCCGGCCAGACTGAAAGATATCATCAGTGAGCAGGTTCCGGCCATCCATGAGGTACTATCGCCCACGCCCCTCACCGTCCAGATGCAGGGCCTCCGTGTCAAGCTTCCGTACGATACCTTTGCGAAAACGATCCGGGGCCTTGAAATCGAGGAGGGTGTCACAATGGGCGATGTTGCCAAGGTTACCCCGTCCAGGATACGTGACTACATCCTCGTCCGCATCAAACGCTTCTCAGAAACGAACATCGTCGTCTGAATTCCTGTCCCGGGGAGATTTATGCCCCGGGAACTCCCATTTCTTTTCATGCTCATGCACTATGCCCGCACTGCAGGGACCATGATACTCCTTGCAGCATTCCTTGCCGGGGCCGCTTCCGCCGTATCAGTCCTGGTAACTCCGCTCAATGATGGATCCCTAACCATATCAGGACAGGTCAACGGAAACCTGTCCTCCGAGGTCGCAGTGTGGATAGTGGGCCCTGGATACCGGGGGATGCACCTCGTACCTGTCAGGGAAGACGGACGCTTCATTACAAGTACCGCGCAACTCGGCATCTCCACCATGACTCCCGGGACCTACACTGTTTACGTGGAAGACCAGGGTGGGGACAGCCGGTTCGATGTCGGGTACGATAACACGACAGGAATGGTCCAGAAGACCAGGACCAGGGAGCACCTCTTCCCACTTGCCGGGTCAGGGACCGTGTTCGGACCAGACACCGCTGCCGCACTCGGCAGGGCTATCGCATCACATGTTGTTGACGACCAGGTTGCCACGGCTTCAACACTGATAGGTGTCTATGGGACGGCTGGAGGTTCAGTGGTGCAAGGACCGGCGCCCGGGACCGTGACGGCAACGGTTTCGTCCGCCCACATTGTCACGGGTCAGGATGTAACCATATCAGGGACTGCCCCGGGGAGCACCGGTGAGGTTACGGTCTGGGTAATAGGGCCTGACTCAATCGAAGTCTCCACAGCCCCTGTAAGGCAGGACAGCACCTACTCCTTGGTGATACCCTCGGGCAAGACCTCTCACATGGACGCCGGCGAGTATTCGGTAATCGTGATAGACCATGGTACTGACAGGCGCCCGGATATCCTGTATGACGCAGGGACAGGTGCGGTCGTCCGTTCCTCAAACAACAAGGTCCTCTTCAACTCCAGGGGAGATGGCAGGATCATCGGGATGTCTGCAGCCGAGTTCCTCACCACGGCCTTCAATGATCCGTCTATCAACGACATCTATTCCAGGGCCGGGTTCCTTGTTGGCAAGGGCGGGAGTTCGCTCGATTCAGATAGCAAGACACCAGCAACCCTGCCTGCGGCAACGACATCAGCCCCGGGACATGCTGAAACAAGAAGCACGCCACTCTCCTTCATCCCTGTCTTTCTTGCCATTCTCCTGCTCTGCGCATACCTTGCCGGAGTAAGGCGTTGAAGGGATCGCGACACCGGCGACCCGGTCATTACCTCGTGGAGCGGCCATCAGCATGGTTGCGGGCGGTTCCCTGAAGAATGGGCATTATCATCAGGGGCTCTTTTTCAGACACCCGGGTGGCCATGACGGCAACCGGTTTCCTCAGTCTGCCTTCTTCGAAACCCGGATAAGGGGCGCCAACGAATAATCATCCAAATGCGTTCGGTGGTCATCATCTCCGGGGGCATGGACTCGACCACGCTGCTCTACGATGTCGTGGCATCGGGCGAACATGCCTTTGGCCTTACCTTCGATTACGGCCAGCGTCACCGGCGCGAGATAGGATGCGCCCGGGCGACCTGTGAGAAACTCGCGGTACCCCACCGCGTCATTGACCTGGGCCTGCTTGGAGCCCTCGTTTCATCAGCGCTTACCCGTGAAAACATCCCGGTGCCGGAGGGAAACTACACCGATGACACCATGAAGGTAACCGTCGTCCCGAACCGGAACATGGTGATGCTCTCCCTTGCCGGGGCATATGCCATCGAAATGAAGGCGGAAAAACTGTATTACGGTGCACATTCCGGAGACCATACGATCTATCCGGACTGCAGGCCGGCGTTCGTTTCAGCAATGAAGGAGGCCTTCAGCCGCTGCGACTGGCACCCCCTGAGTCTTGAAGTCCCCTATCTCCATCACACCAAGACCGGCATCCTCAGGCGTGGTCTTGAACTCGGCGTTGACTATTCCCTCACCTGGACCTGCTACAGGGGTTCCCCCCGTTCCTGCGGGAAATGCGGTTCATGTGTGGAACGGCTTGAAGCGTTCAGGGAAATGGGGATACATGACCCGCTGGAGTACGAGGAGTGCCCATGAATTACTTCCAGGGACCGTAAGGCTCTGGTCAGGCAACTTCCTTTTCGTGTCCCGGGCAATCTTCACCCCGGCGTATCCCCTGCCACCCGGCAGCAGACAGGGTCCGGGGAATGTGAACCTTAGCCCGTGGTATATGTCACTGAACCACCACCTGCAGGGAGTACCTGTCCATTCGTCAGGGCATTTTCCCCTGCTTTACAGGTATGACCGGTCCCAGGCATTACAGGGGCAAATAGGTGCCGGACACGACAACCAAGGGGGGTGTCCTTCAGGCGGACATGGTTGCGCCTGCTCCCGTGTCGAACAGGATAGGGATAAATACTCTTGAGAACGAGATGTTTTTTACCGTTGGTGACCATCACATGCGATTCATGAACGTGATTCTTGCAGCGGTCTGCATGGCATGCATCCTTGCCGGCCCGACTCATGCCGCTTCAGACCAGCTCATTGGTGGAGACATGGGAGCATACATCGTCCATTGTAATGTTGACGGGGCTTCTGTCGCGTTCGACGGGGCTTTCAAGGGCACTATTGCACAGGGCATATGTTATGTACCGGTATACACGACCGGCACCCCGTATAAGAGCTATTCGGTCAGCAAGGAGGGCTATTCTACGTATAATGGCCCGGTGCTGTCCGTTCCTGCGGCGGGAAGCACCATCGACCTGTACTCAACCCTTGAGGTCATCCCCACGCAGACCCCGGGCGGCCTGAACATCCTCACGGCCCCGCCGCTCTGTGATATTTACATCAACGGGGTCCTTTCAGGAAAAACCGATGAGTCCGGCGTATATGTCAGGACAAACGTAATACCGGCGACGTACACTGTCGAAGTCAGGAAAACGGGATACGGGACAGAGACAAAGACGGTGACAATCCCTGCGGACACGATCATCAAGGTTTCATTCACCCTGAAGCAGGTTACCACCGGGTCGGTGGCGGTCACTTCAACCCCGGCTGGCGCCAACATCTATCTCGACGATGTATACAAGGGTGTCGCACCCCTCACCATTACCGACGTTGCAGCGGGAGAACACCGGATGACGGTAAAAGCGCCAGGGTACCAGGACATGACGGTCATGGTAACCGTCATCTCCGGGCAGTCGACACCGGTCTCGGTATCGCTGACAGCAGTCCCGCCCCCCACCACAAAACCAGCCACGACAAAGACTCCCGTTTCACCAGCCCTGGCAATACTGGCCGTGTGTGGTTCCTTCCTGGGCTATTCCGCAATAAAAAGGAAATAATCTTTTTTCAGACCTCGTCTCTTCATCAACCATGAGCGTTGCATGATCGGTATGGACTTCACGGTCGGGGCCGTCCTCTCCTGAAGATTTCAACGGGGGATGGAATATCTCAACGCCGGGCCTTGGTTTCCAGAAGACCGGCGAATTCCTGTTTTTCCAGGAAACCCATCTTTAGGTAGTCATAGCACCTACCATTCCCTCATGGCCCATTTTGAAGACCTGTTGCATACCATAGCCGACAAAGGGGTTGAAAAGACCAGCGAGGAATGGATGGACAATATCGAGGAGGAGTACGGCAAGACACCGCTGATTTTCAGGCGGATGGCGGAACACCCCGAAGCGCTCATCTCTCACCTCCTGTATAAAACCAGTGTTGCCAAGATGTCATCCCTCGACCCAAAGTATGTTGAACTGATCAGCCTCGCCGTCGGAGCGGCACTCCGGTGCCAGCACTGCACCGGGTATCACATGCAGGCAGCATTGAAAAAGGGGGCTTCCAGGGAGGAGATCCTTGAAGTTATCCTGCTTGCAGGTCTGATTTCGAACTCGTCGGTCCTGGCGAACTCATACCGGATCATGGATGAAAAACTCGCCCAATGCGTCTCGTGCGACAATGATGGTGTAGAGGAGCCCACCTGCCAGGAGTAACCCCTTCAACGGTCCCACCGTCTCATCGTTCCGGACAGCTCTCCCGCCCTCGGGGAGGGGACTAGACAGCAGGGCCCATTGCCTATGAGGTCCGTCCGCCCTGCCTCAATCAGTCCTTCACGGATGAGCCCTGAGTTGGCAGGGTCCCGGTACCCCAGGAAAGCCCTTTGTATCTTCTTTTCGCGACCTTTTGGCACATGGACCTTCTCCAGGGTAAACGGGTTGATCCCGGTATGAAACATGCAGGTGGATGCAGTCATGGGAGTAGGTGTGAAATCCTGGACCTGTTCGACGGATACATGGTTCGCCATGAGAAACTCGACAAGAGTGATCATGTGCCGTATAGTGCAGCCCGGATGCCCTGACATGAGGTAAGGGACAATATACTGACGTTTTTTCCTGCCATGCTGAATTTTTTCAAACTCCTTCAGAAATGAGAGAAAAGCAGCGGCACGGGGCTTTCTCATCAATACCAGGACCTCATCCGCAATGTGCTCGGGTGCGACCTTGAGGTGGCCTGATACATGCCGGTCGCAAATCTGCTGAAGGACAGGTATGGACGGGATGAGGTCATAGCGGATCCCGGATGAAACAAACACATGCCTGACCTTCGGGATCTCCTGAATTCTTTGGAGCAGGGAAAGCCATGTTCCATGTCCGTCACCCCTGGACGCACAGGAAAGGCAGTCCCGATCAGGGCAGGTCCCCTGCGAGTACCACCTGCTGCATGACATGCCGTACATGTTTGCCGAGGGGCCGCCAACATCGGTTATCGTCCCGGTGAACCCTGGCATGGCAGCAATCGCCCGTGCTTCACGTTCGATTGAGCCCGGGCTCCTGCTCTGGATGATCTTGCCCTGGTGGTGGGTGAGCGAACAGAAGGAACACCCCCCGAAACAACCTCTGTGGGAGGTTATGGAAAAGCGTACTGTTTCCAGTGCGGGAATGGGTTCCCGGTAGGAGGGGTGCGCCCTGCGCGTGTAGGGAAGTTCGTACACATGGTCAAGCTCGTCCGTGGCAAGAGGGTGCGCCGGCGGGTTCTGGATGATAACCGTTTTCTTATGCGGCTGGACAACGCACCTCCCGTGGAACGGGTCCTGCTCTGCATGGTGGAGGCTGAACGCCCTGGCATACGCCCAGGGGTCCGAAGAAACTTCGTCGAACGAAGGGAGCAGGACGGAGCCCGGGAGAGGGTCGAGACGCCATGATTTCGGGGCCTGCTTCCAGACTGTGCCCGGGATGTCACGTATCTCTCCTATCGGGGTCCCTGACCGGAGGCGCTCCGCAATGGTGACCACCTGGCGTTCTGCCATGCCAAACACGATCATGTCGGCCGGCGCATCGGCAAGGATTGACTGGCGTACACGGCCATCCCACGCATCATAATGGGCAAACCTTCGGAGGCTTGCCTCGAGACCGCCAAGCACAATGGGTGTTTTCGGAAACCTGGCATGAACAAGGTCAGCATATACGAGGGATGCCCGGTCAGGCCTCCTGATTACTCCTGCAGGAGAATACGAATCAAGAGCCCGCGCCCGTCCCGACGGGGCATAACGGGCGACCATCGAGTCGACATTTCCTGCCGAGATCCCAAAAAAAAGCCTTGGTTTTCCGAGTTGCATGATGCATCCCGGGTCTTTCCAGTCAGGCTGGGCAATAATGCCGACGGTATACCCTGCGTCCCACAGCACTCTGCCGATAACGGCCGTCCCGAACGAAGGGTGGTCGACATAGGCGTCCCCGGTGACGAGGATACTATCAAACTGGTCTATGTCTTGTTTTTCTGCTTCCTCCATCGACATGGGGAGGTATTGGGGCTGGTTATGCGTCATCAGCAGCTAGGGATGGCTGTCAGTCTCAAGGCGGCAGTCGTAATGCGGGAGGACCTGTCCCGACCGGCTGTCAGGTAAGAGGGTACCGCCGATACCCTCAACCTCGGTAATCACCGCTTCTATGGTAAGGTAAATGGCAGGTGAAGCCCTCAAACAGCCCGTGATGACCTCCCCTCCCCGGCCCACAGAAGCATGCAGGTGAACACGCGGTCCATCAGCCCCCGGCAGGATGACCCCGAAGCCGATAACCTCCCATCCCGCTGAAAAGGGGCGTGAAACCTGGACGGGGGGAAGGACCGGTTCTCTTGGCCCACAGACCATCGTCCCGTTCAGCAGGGCTCCAATGACCTGGACCGTCCCGAACCGGATTGCTTCCTTGCGGCACAGGCTCCTGATTCCCGACAATAAATCTTCACCATGTTCGAACCTGGAGAAAAAAATCCTGCCGGGTCTTCCTTCACTGTATTCCATGGCTCAGCGACCTCCCGCCCCGCCGCCGCCAAAGCCGCCGCCGCCGCCGAACCCTCCTCCTCCACCAAAACCGCCTCCCCCGCTGCCGGAGGAGGGAACAGCGAAGCTGGCGATCGGGAGAAAGGCCCCCTGGATCCCGGAGTAAAAACCGACGGGTGCGACAACTTCCTGGGGGACATGGATATCCAGGTCTTTCATGGCTTTCTCGACCTTATCACCGACGCCAAGGGCTGTTCCGTATACAAGCCACTCCCCCCACATGGCGATGTCCGCAGGCTCGTACTGACGTATGAGCGCCATGTCAGAGAGGAACCTGGTAAAGGCATCCCATTGGAGTTTTTCCCGGTAGTGGTCGCCCTTCCAGTGCCCGAAGAACGTGGCCGGCATGGCGTAGGCCACGAGCGATGACAGTGCAACACCTCCCCACAGGAAGACGGCCGGGACCAGACGCGCTGCAAGGACGGGGAGCAGGACGGCAGCCAGGATTGAAACCGAAACCATCGCGATCCCCAGGAGGAAGTAGGGCGTGACATGGTCCCTGCCATCGACGATATACTCGTTGACAAGGCGGGGGTTGCTCACCGAGGTGACCTGGGTGAGGGCCTGCTGGAAACCCAGGACCCTGGACCTGACCGCGGTGTTGGTTTTTGCTGCGCTTGCCATGGCAGAAATCTCCCTGGTATCGACAACCCCCCCTCCGCCGACATCGGACAGGAACCGGATCACGCGGTCTTCATACGGGTCCTCTCCTCCTTTCGGCAGAAGGACCTCGATCCTCAACGATTTCGTATCTGATTCCGATATCCTGATTATTTTTCTGCGGTGCAGGTCAAGGAGGGTTGCATACAGACCGTCCTGGTCGAAGCTGACCGCATCCCCCTTGAACAGGAGGTTCACTATCCAGGGCTTCAGGGTGGTATCAGGCGTGAACGAGAGATATTCAGGCACGGTAAACTCCTTTTCCCTCCCATATTTCCGGTATGTCCAGATGAAGAGGACCGGGACCGCGGCAACCATGATCCCGCCTGCCAGTTCAAGCAGCCCTGCGAGTGCCGCCGGTATGAAACTCCACCACGGGTTTGCCCCACGGGTTTTCCCGGCCACATCCTCAACAGCATTCGCAAAACCAGGGAGCCTGAGTGCGTCATCACGCGAGGTCAGCATTTCAAACCCGAACACCTCGTCACCTTCCACCGTCCCGGTTATTTTCCATGAGCCGTCACCAAGGCGGGTCACCGCGAGGGTCGATGGGTATGCATACACCTCGGTGGCGATGTAGGGGAGGGTGACTGATACGACCTTGTAAGGCACGTGGTTCCCGGCGAGCCGTATGTTCACATGTCCCGAGGCTGCATCATACTCAACAGGTGGCCGCAGGGTAAACCGGTAGGTAACCTCATAGGTTCCTGCTGGGAAATAGGCAGGGTTGTAAACCCCTGCCTCGTTGAGCTCTGCCATGGTGCTGATGAAGCCTGTTGAACTCCCGTCAGAACCACCTGGAAGCGTGACAGTACCTGATGAGTCCTTCACATACCCGATGGTCCCGTCAGGTACTTTCATGGAGTTGAAGGTTATTGACGGGTACTGGAGGGGTTTTACTGAAAGCGGCGCATTCCAGGTCCTGTACAACATCCTGAAACGGTGGTCCTCTTTCACAAGGTAGGTATAATGCTCGGTCAGGTTTCCATCCGTACCATAAACCGCATCGTAGGAGACGACAACCGGGTCGCCCTCCATGAGACCGGGAATGACTAAGGCAAGGAAGATTGCGGCGACCGCTATGAAAGCCGCCGCAATGACCAGTATCGCGAGCCTGCCCTGTTCGCTCACGAATGTACCTCCATCAGAAGGCTATCTGGGGCGGTTTTTCGATTTCCTTCTCAAACTCGAGGTACGGGAGCTTGATCATCCCGATGAGCCTGGCGATGATATTCGATGGGATGGTGTCACACAAGGTATTGAACTGCTGCACGATATTGTTGTACGTATACCTCTGCCTGGCAATCTCGTCCTCCACATTTTTTGAGGCATCCATGAGGCTCATTACGGTGGTATTTGTCTTGAGGTCCGGGTATGCCTCGAAGACGGCAAAAAGACGGCCGAGGATATCCTTCGACTGTCGCTCGATCTCGTTGAGGTCCCCCGCCCCTGCTGCCCCGACTGAGGTCCGCATCTTCGTGACCTTTTCAAGGGTGTCCTTTTCAAATGCCGCATAGCTTTTCACGGCACCGAGGAGCTGTTCGATAAGGTCCAGACGCTTCTTCATGGCGACCTTGATCTGGCCGAGCGTCGCGTCAGCGGAATTCTTCAGGGTGAAGAACCGGTTGTACATCCCTATCGCGTACAGGACAAAGCCGGCGATAACGATGACAACGACTCCGATAATGATCCACAGGATGATGTCAGACATGCGTATCTTCACAAAATGATTGAGGGTTCCGGTAATTAAGGTGTCCGGATACGGTGCAGGTCGTTTCCGTTCAGGAAAGGGTGACGGAGCCGATAACCCTCAGTTTCCCGCCTTCAAGGTAATGGAGCACGGCACGGTCTCCCTGGACAAAAACAAGGTCTTTTTCAAGCTGGAGGGATATATCGGGGTTTCTCTGATCCGGTCCCGATACCTGGGTGATACGGCATGGGAGGAATTGCATCCAGTGGCCGATAGAGAGGACCATTCCCTCCCGAAGGGGGCTGTGCCAGAACCTTCCAAGGACAGCGGTCGAGCTGATGTTGAGAGCGGTTTTTAACAGGGGGTTCGATGAAAGGACAAAACCACGGTCAATTT
The DNA here is from genome assembly GCA_964530035.1 of uncultured Methanoregulaceae archaeon. Classification (GTDB taxonomy): domain Archaea; phylum Halobacteriota; class Methanomicrobia; order Methanomicrobiales; family Methanospirillaceae; genus KLAP105. The sequence goes on along the minus strand of CAZGXZ010000013.1, from coordinate 8,688 downwards.
CTGACGGTTCAATCCCCTTCAGTGCCAGACCAACCCTGTCACCGGTAAACGCCACTTCGACTTCGTCATCATGCTCCTGGATGGAACGTATCTGGACCGTTTTTCCCAGGGGGACAACTGAAAGGGTATCATGCCGCCGTATCGATCCGCGTTCAACGCACCCGAGGATAACCGTCCCGATACCTTTCACAGGGAAGAAATGGTCCACTGGGACGATACCCTTCTCACCTTCCCCGGCCTGTACGGTTGCCTCTGCTTCACTGAGCAGATCCTCCCTCATGGCGGCGGTATCAGCCCCGGAAAAAGAATAGTGTTCACACACCGTTCCCTTGAAAACGGGTGCCAGTTGTTCCGGGGCGAGGTAGTTCCTCGGTATGATGACCCCGTTCCGGATACCGGCCGTGTCCAGCATGACCACGGTTTCTCCAAGGGCCGCATTCACTTCGTCAACAACAAGGATAACCTTGTCAGCGAGCGAGACTGCATAGAACAGCGATGCAATCCGTTCGGGGTACCGGGAAGGCTCAATCAGGGTAACCGTGGTCTGGCCTTTTTTCAGGTTGTAGAAGGTTATATCAGAGCTCGTACCCTTTTTTCCGATATCACGGGAGAAATCCGGGGACCCGAGTACCGCGACGGTGAGATTTTTCATCAGTTAAGAATAGTGCACTCCACCGTCATGAGGGTGAGGGAGTCACAGGGTCTTTTGGGTTTTCCATCACTCCGCAGAACCGGTCGAACCGTCGCCGGAATATGAACAGGAGGACCGCACAGGCGGCTCCGGCAAGCGAAAGGACAGCTCCCAACCGGAAATAGGGCGGATCAAACCTGAAGGTGACGGATGAACTGTCCGCGGGGAGCGCGGCTGCGGTCAGGTTGTTGAGCCTGGTCGCGGCGATACCGTTTATTGTCCAGCCGGGCGCAAAGGCATACTTCAACACCGCGGTATCCCCTTCAAGAAATGAACCAGAGAGAACTACCGTGTCAGGAGTGAAAATGCTCAGTTCCGATGGTACGAGCGACCCTCCACGCATGACAAATGCCGATGGAAGGGGGGGAGAAAGCCGCCTCACGGCAACTCCCCCGGTATGGAACGTCGCATTATCCATGGGTACACCCCCTTTTTCAAGTGCTGCCGTGTCGACGAGGTAGTCTGCAAGGTAATAGTTCGTGCCATCGATGAGATACACGTTATCCGGGGCATTGACAAGGAAATAGGGATAGTATGCATCGGTATGCTGAATTCCGGCAACAGCGGCCCAGTAGGCAAGATCCCCGTGTTCGAACTTTCTTCCGGTCTCCATGATGGTGATCAGCGGATTTACCGAGCCCTGCCGGGTGATTTCCTCAACCACCGCTTTCATGGGGCTCCCGCTGACCACCGGATCATGGACTGAAACAAAGGAGGTGGCCCCGATGATTGAAATGATAAGACTGGCGACAAGGATTATGCAAAGCCAGTTCATCGAGGCCGGGAGTGGGCGCCACTGCAGGAGTGCATAACAACCCGCGGTTATGACAACCGCAATGAGCACCGCGCCGGTAAGGTCGGGGGGGTGGGCACCAGGGGGCGAAACGGCAAGGATGAGAATCTGGACAACCACCGCCACGCCGGTGTAGGCCGGGATTGCCTTACAATCTGCACGCCCTGATGCAACCAGTGCCAGGAACCCGAGGATGATCACGACTGCCCCAACCTCGGCTATGCCGGGAGGTTTTTGCCAGGGTACCTCCAGGATCTTGACCGCCAGGAGGAGGCCCACCCCCCACATCAGACGTTTTTTCCCGCCGTGGTCAAGGGTCAGTCCCTCACCTCTCCTGACCCTGTCCGCGACGATCATCACACCGTACACGGCCATGAGAAGGACAAGCGGAAGGACAGCCCCGAATATTCTTCCCGGGGCTCTGAAATCCGAAACCACCGGGATGAGATGAATGAATGACAGGGCGGACCTCCCTCCGTCTGCCCATGCAACCGCGAAGAGGATACAGGCAAAACCAGCAAGGGCGACCTTCCGTTTTCCGAAAAGCAGCGTCACCGAAGCAAAAATAAGAGGGACCGCACCCACCAGGACAGCACTCTCCCAGTGACCGAAAACCGGATTGATGGAGGCCCCTGAGACGAAAGAGGCCAGGGCTGCCTCGAGAGACCCCCCTCCGGCCAGCGGGTTGATGGGGTCAATCCGTTCCAGGTACGAGGAGATCATGATGTCAGGGACTGCCTTGACTGCCGTGAGCAGGAACGCCAGGGAGCCGCCCGCAACCATGCTGATGGCCGCTCCACGAGGTAAAGACCGGGTCGCTGCATAGCAGAGGAGGATGATGCCCATGAAAATGCAGGCATAAACGACGTAATAAAGTCCGCCCGTAAAAAACAGGAGCGTGAATGAAATTGCCAGGAGGAGTGCACCTGCAGTGGGTCCAGCTTTCTGTTCAAGGACCCGCAGGAACGAATCATACACGAGGGGCAGCCATGCAAGGGCAAATACAAGGATAGTATGACCGATATCAATGCGTGCCAGGATCATCCCTGAAAAGGCATAGGATAAGCCGGCAAGGAGCAGCAGGAGGTTGTCCCTTGTTGCAAGACCTGCCAGCCTCCTCATGGTAAGGTACGCGACATACACATGCCCGAGGAGGATGAGGTTCATGACCTGAAGGTTCTGAAAGATGAGGTAGAATGGAAAGCTGAACGGATAATAACGGTCATCGTGGGGACTCGCCACAACGGGCATACCCCCGCTCCATATACTGTTCCAGCTGGAAAACGGGTGTTGTGACCAGGACACGTACCGGAGGCTGTAGGTAATGAGGTCATGCGAGTCTGAAGCCATTCCCTGGAGAAGAAGTGGTACCGTATAGACTATCGCGATGAGGACCAGGGGAAGGGCGTATGCTATGAAAGCCACGCCAAGTCGTTCCCTTTCGGGCAGATGAAATTCCGGGAGCATCCCTGCCATATACTGCCTATTGTACCAGATTCAGTGTAAAAACAAAAAAACCTTTATGAAAAGATTTGAACCCCACCGTCTTCACTACGCCGCGGGTGATCGAATACCACATACCTGTTTATCGGGCAGGGAGGTTTACCGGGGGACCACCCCGGTAGGAGAGGTAGATCCCATTGGCAGGAAGACTGACGCGGGTTGTATTATGCTGAAGCCATGCCGACATGGTGCCTTCAGCATCTATTGAACCGAGGTCGGTCGTAGTGATGAACCAGGTCCGTCCGTTCTGGTCATTGACCCTGATCAGGTCATTGTACGTGGATATCCCATTCATGCTCGTGCCGTCACGATCCGAATCATAATAATATTCAAAGGGTTCGCCGATGTAGCCAGGAATAAGGACGACCTGGTCACCAGGTCCGGTCAGCTGTGAAAAGGATCCTGAAAACTCCCTCCAGGTCTCTTTCTGGTTTTCGGTGTAATACCCAGTGAGGGCGGGAATGTTGATGACCACGATTATGGCGAGGAGGAGGACAAATGCCGTTTTCTTACGGGTAATTGTCTGAATCATGCTAAGAGAGGCCGAAATCCCCAGAGCCAGGAACGGAAGGAGGATGATGAGGTACCGGGGGGTCATCGGGATCATATAGGAAAGGGGAATGCTTACAAGGACAGGGACCAGGACGCAGCAGAGGATGAAAAAAGCCTTCTCCTTGGATTGCCGGAAAAGTGACCAGAGCCCGAGCACAAGGAGAAATACAAAAACGAGTACTGCGGCTACGTTATACCAGGAAAACTCTGTCATAACCGATGATATAAAGGTAAGCCCCCGGGACCCGAAAACGGCACCTCCTGCAACCCTCATGCCAGCAAGCCTGAGCCCCTGGTAAAAGAGCGGGAGACAGGCGGCGAGAAAAACCGCAATTCCTGAAATACACGGTAAAAGCATTGTTTTCGTGCGGAAATAGGTTTTAAGAAAGAGGTAGGCAAAAAGAGGGATGATAAGGACGGCTACGTAGAAATGACACCACAATGCAGCTGCGGCAAGGAGCCCTCCGGCTATCCATTCGGTCATCTTTCCTGATTCACACCCTTTCAGGAGAAAGATGAGCGATACGGTGATGAGAAACAGGGCGAGTACATAGGGACGTGCTTCCTGGGAGTAATAGATATGAAAAGGAGAAAACGTCAGGAGTGCTGCGGCAAGGAGCCCTTCAGGACGTCCGAGAAACATCCTCCCAAGGATGAAAAAGGCAGGAACGGTGAGGGTTCCTACAACTGCGGGTACTATCCGGAGCATCCACTCGGAATCTCCAAACATGATGGCGATATGCTCGACCCAGAAAAACAGAGGGGGGTTGTATTCGCCATGTACCATAACATCGAAAACCGCTGGCATGGGGAGCCGGGCAAATCTGAGGGTGACCGCTTCATCCAGCCAGAGGGAGTTGAAATCAAGCCGGTACAGTCGCAACACGAGAGCTATGATGGTGAGGAGGATGATCCCCTGGAAACAGCGGTCTGACAGGAGGTCTGCAACGGAACCGGCCTTCCACATGGACTGAGCTGTCCCGGTAGGATTTATCTTTGAGTCCTGGTTTCTTTTTCCGGAGGCAAACACCCCCTTTCCGCGTTTTCCTTCACGTGTTGAAGGCTTGTCGTTGCTCACGGTGAACCCCTTCTCTCAGATGCTCATCTGGTACATATAGCACCATCCCTCGCACGGCTCCCCCGTGTTCACCTGGGGAGTGCCCGGGCTTTATCGCCCATATATGATTCCTTGTCCGAAATCAAAAGATATCTCCAGCAGAAATGGGAAGACATGCCACATGCATCCAGGAGAACAGTGAGTGCCCTGTCTACCCTGATGACCGCCTGTTCAACCAAATCATTTCTCGGTACCAGTTGCCGGGCATGGTATCCACCGGACAACGGAAATGCAAAAGGATCCCGGAACAACGTAGATTGTCTGGTGAAACCCGACTGGTCCAGGCATTTTTGATAATACTGTAGTTTCTGCGGATTGAATTCTTCGTGACCAATCCTGGTGCGGGCGGCCTCGATAATGGGATTGAGGTTTGTCTGGAAGACGAGGACACGCCTGCTGCATATCCGGTTAATTTCCTTTAATGCTTCAGGAAAATCAAGGTGCTCGACACATTCCCTGAGGAGGACCGTCTCGAAGGAATTGTCCTCGAACGGGGTGTCATAGATACCGTACGGCAACTCCTCAATATCATACCATTTTTTTGCAATTTCCCTGGTATGAGGATTTGGTTCGATGGCGGTGACATCAAGACCGGCATCCCTGATCCGCCTCGACATCGACCCGAACCCTGCACCGACATCAAGAACCCGCCGTCCATGAATGGCCTGGATGATAAACCGATCCTGGTCTTCATTCACTCTTCCATACAGGGAGTGCAACTGATGGTGGCTGAAGTCCTCATCGGTTGAATGATACACGTTGAGGCGGTAGAGCTCGTCCTCAGTCATCTTTGCCGGGTCTGCCAGACCTGCTTTCACTATCTCACACCCATTCCACTGTAATAACCTTATTTTTCATGATTGGGCTCGCCCTTTGTCCCATGAGATCAGGACCACTCCCTGCCAAGATATTTCACGATGAAAATCCGGTAGAGAATCGTGATGTGGTTTTTAATGCTCTTGGCAAGCCTTGCCTTTGATTCTCCAAATCTTCTCTCATGAAGGGCAACCGGGACTTCGCTGATCTTCATCCCTTTAAATATCATCTTGGAAAGGATTTCAGCATTTATCTCGAAATTCTCACTTGAAATGGTAATCTGGTCAAATACCGACTTCCTGTACAGACGAAAAATCGGGCTGATACTCGTGACCTGTCTTCCAAGAAGGGCCCGATAGAGTATATTCACGCATTTGCTCAGGATCATCCTGCTTTTCTGGACATCTTCCATCAGTTCGGGCCTCAGATAGGGAGACCCTGAAACACAGTCAACTGGTGACCGTTTGTACTCATCCAGGAGAATACTGATATCCCCTGGCCTGAAGGTAAGGTCGGCATCGAGGAAAACGAGCATGTCGCCATGGCTGTTTTGGAGTCCTGTCTTCAACGCCCCGCCCATACCGCGGTTTCTCTCGTGACGTATCCCGGAACAATCTTTTCTCGTATTGATAATGTCGCTGATGGACTGCCAGCTTGCATCGGAGCTGCGATCATCGACGAAGACTATCTCAAAATCACCGTACCCCCTCGTGCTCAATGCCTCAACAACGGGAAAGAAATCATTATTATACTGTTTAAGCATCTCCTGTTCGTTGTAAATGGGAATAATGATAGAAATCATCCGGCGTCTTCCATAGCTGATTTTAGTGCCCATTTATAATAAACAAGGCCCAGAGCCATGACAAAATACATGGAGATGAAGCGGTCCACAAGGACGATGCCGAATGCGTAATACGATGGCAGGCCCGAGTCCGTAAGAAATACCGCAAGAGATCCCTCGACAATGCCAATACCAAGCGGGATCTGAGAAAGGAGGCCTATAAGGACAGAAAGACAGAAAAAAATGGATAAATGGATGATGTTCATCTGAAATCCGAATGCGAGGGCGACGATCCAGAGACGGATGAATTCTAGGCACAGGGCGAGGCCTGTAAGGGTAAATACATAAAATGCCTCGAGAGGCCTTACCTTTTGTAACCGGAGATTGTTGCCATAACTCTTAAAGATCCTGGTCTTTGAAAGAAGCTTTTGCGCCCATACCAGGAGCTTGTCAGAGAAGATATAGGCGATGATGAGGAAGATGATGATAAAAGACGTCAACTGGATGACGATATAGTTCTTCGCGGACAGTCCGACGTAAAAAACCCCGAGGGACACGAAGAACAGGAGAAGAAGTTCAAAAACCCTTTCATAGAGGATCCCTGTTACCCCGTCCATGAATGCCAGGGAATACCTTCTTTTCATGATGTATGCTTTAATAACGTCTCCAATTTTTGCCGGGGTCAATCCCGAAACAAAGAAACTACCCATGACGGTTTTTCCCGCTTCGCTGAAAGGTATGTCAATGCCATAGGCTTTCATCAGGTATTTCCACCGGTAAATCTTCACGACAACATTCAGCACGGTAAGGAGAATTGCGGATGCCAGCAACGCAATATTTAATTCCCTGAATATTTCCAGGTTATCAAGAATCCCGGAATAAAAGATAAGTCCGGCTAGGAGGAGGACCCCGGTGATGAGTAAAATATAAAAAAATATCTTTTTTTTCTCCATACTCACCTGTAATGTTTCAGTTTATGGATGATAATGAAGCCTGTCGGCCTTGAAACCAGAAAGGATACTGCGGGTCAGGTGATCCTCCATGTCGTCTTCCTGTTGACAAGGAAGTTCCAGCCAAAGGCCACGATTATCCCTGCAATATTCGAGTAAATATACCATATACCCCCGAACTCGGTGAGGACGAAGAGAACTGCCATGTTAACCGCCATCCCTCCAAGGGATACGATATGGTACGAAATGAACCGGTGCCAGCGATTGGTGAACTGGTGCCTGCGGTCTTCCCGGAAGGTCCAGAAATCGTTCAGGATGAAGTTGTTGATAGTGGAGAGTTCGATGGCCACCGCACTCGATACCATGTAAAATAACCCGACGACATCAGTGAGTGCATACAGGATAAGGATATTTTCAAGTGATCCTGACAGCCCGACGAAACCATACCTGATAAGTTTTTGAATTTCCTTCCATGCAGCATTGTTCCTATGGAGAAGGGAAAAAAGCAGGATTTCACAGATATGAACAAAAAATGCCACCATCGTACTGGCAGCCAGCTTGCTCTCTCCGGTCGTCCGGTCAGTGAAAAAATACGGCAGCTCTGCTTCCCTCTGCCAGTTTCCCTTTCCAAGGACTTCAAGGAGGATTTTATAACCCCTCGGGGTCAGGGGTGCACCATCGACAACCGCCTTCCTGACTGCGAAAAAACCACTTACCGGGTCGCTGATGGCAGGAAAAAGCACTTTTCCAAGAGACGTAGCGCCGCGTGATATAATCCGGCGCTTCAAGGGCCAGTTCGCTATGCCCCCCCCTTTCATGTACCGGCTGGCTATCACGATATCATATCCTAGAACGGCTTTCCGGTACATCTCCGGGATCATCGCCACAGGGTGGGAATAATCCGCATCCATGACAAGGATGATATCAGCACTCGCCAGGGAGAAGCCTTCGATGACAGAGGCAGAAAGGCCCGGGTCCCTTGTCCTGGAGACCAGCACCACGTTCTCCATTGACAACCGGAGGTCCTGAACGATCCTTGGGGTTCCGTCACCCGAATTGTCATCAACGACAAGGATCTCAGGGAATATCCCGTTTTTCCTTGTTACATCATTTATTTCCCGAATGATGCTCCCGATATTGCCTGCTTCGTTGAAGGTAGGTATGATAATCGTGAGATCAAACATGGGTGCTTTTCCGGAACTGAAAAGATTAGTTGGCTTTTAAAAGATATATTCCCCCCGTAGACCCGGGGTACTGCTGGAGCATTACAGAACTCTGCTCAAGGGCTGCCACGACACCACCTGTCGGATCAACTGCCATAATGTCCCCTGTCATGACAATATAGACCGAGGCATTCCCTCTCTCCTGCAGGATATCATGGATTTCCTTGACAGAACTTGCCCCCCTGAGGACTGTGCCGTCACTGGATGGGGAGTAATAGTATTTCAGAGGTATATCCATGTAGTTCGGCACGGTAACGACATA
>CAZGXZ010000012.1:0-24519 GCA_964530035.1 uncultured Methanoregulaceae archaeon | reverse complement strand
TTGTTAGTTTGACGTCATTGTACTAGGATCTTGTGGTTGAACCTGAACAGTTACGAAATAAAAATGATTTAGGTGGATTCAGGTGAGTCCCTTTTTTCCGGTCTCCTGAACGACTCGAGGAGAACAATCTCCTGGATATCAGGGATGGATTCAAAGGTTTCGTGAATTACCCGGCTCCTCCAGAGCATCCAGCGGCGGTCAAAGGTGATGCCAGGTGGAAGGGTTATCGTGAGCTTCCCGTCGGCAATTGCGAGGTCCATCTGCCTGCCGATGTACAGCTGGACGAGGCCACGCACCATATCATCTGCCGATTCAACCTTTTCCTCGATCCTGAGATGATAGTCAAGGGTTTTTCCCGCAAACGGGTGGTTGAAATCGATAAGCGCACGGCCGCCTATGATATCGACCACGGTACCCTCCCCTTTTTCAGGGACCTGAATGGACATGCCTTTTACCAGTTTCTCCTTGAACTGGTTTTTCTGGAATGCCTCAACCTTTTTCGGGTCATGCTCGCCGAATGCTTTCTCGGGGGGCACCGAGAGATCGGTTTCATACCCGGGTTCCTTACCCTCCATCTCATCGTCAAGGCCTAAAATTACATGCCTTTTCCCGATACCTACCGTAATCGGACCATAGGTCGAGGAAGGATTATGGATCCCGGCTTCTTTTGCTGTATCTTCATCAGTCGTATCAAAGACCATGCCTGAAATGCTGCCAGTGTAACTGATTTTAACAAAATCTCCGTTTTGTAAGGTCAGATCTATCACCCTGCCTATATTAATAGGCAAGAACAGAGATAAACCTGTGTTTGGCACATGCTCGAGGTTGAAGTAAAAATAAAGGTCAAAGAACTCTCGTCAATCCGAAAGCGGCTCATAGAGAAGGGGGCGAAGCAGACCAGTACCGTCCATGAACATGACAGGTATTTCAATGCCCCTCACCGCGACTTCGGGGTGACCGACGAGGCCCTCAGGGTACGGTATTCCGATGATGCCTGCGCTGTAACCTATAAAGGCCCGAAACTGCCAGGGAGCGGCTCCAAGGTAAGGGAGGAGGTAACCGTTGACGTCATGTCAGGAGAGGCCGTTGAGACCATCCTCGCCAAACTGGGTTTTACCCGGACGGCGGAGGTGGAAAAGGAGCGGGAATACTTCGAATTCGGCCCCCTGCTCGTATCCCTCGACCAGGTTTCAGGCCTCGGATCCTACGTCGAGGTCGAGATGATGGCGGCGGTTTCGTTCGAAGAAGCCGCACACAAGGTTGAAAATGGTATAAAGGAACTGGATATAGAGGGAGAGCGGATCATGCTCTCCTACCTCGAGCAGGTCCTTTCTAGACGGTGAGAAGCTCGACCTTTATATCCTTGGCTTCATCGCCAAAGTGGATCATTGCACAGTTGCCCATCGCGCCGGGACCCGGGTTGACGAAGGTTACCCCGTCCTCGACCACGACTCCCCGGTTTTCATGGATATGGGCACAGCATACAAGATCGAAGGAGGAACTGTGTCTCCTGATGCTTGCACTGCCCGTGTTGTTCCCGTTGATCGAGTCGAGGACCCCGAGCGGAGGAGCGTGCGTGATCAGCACATTATGGATTGCCTTCTCCATCTTCTTCATGGGAATATGCAGAAGGTCATCAATCTGCTTGTCAGTGAGTTCGAACGGGGTGTTGAAAGGAGTCGGGTTTGACCCTCCAACACCTACGAGCGTCATCTTTCCAAGGTTCATCTGTGAACCGTGGAGGGACACACACTCGGACTGGTCGAGTGCATCGAGGATCTCCTTCGGGTCACAATTCCCGGGGACCGCAAAACACGGTACGTCAATCCGGGGGAAGAGCGTCTCGACATCCGAGACAGGCCCCATATTGGTGATATCCCCTGCGATAAATACGGCGTCTGGCTGTAAATCAAGGAACGAGTCCATGAGTCCATACTGGCCGTGCAGATCTGCAAGCAGGAGCACGTTCATCATAGCTCATACCTATTTGCAGGGAGTGTTTTAAACCTTAACGCCGGGACAGCCCAGCCCCCGGTCACTTTTCCCTCGAGGGCCAGCGAACCGAGCAGTTTTTCCGCCTCCGGAATGAGATCGGCGGCCATGGAGCCCGAGAGAGGAGTCCCCGGCAGCGGCATGAAGCGATGCGCGTGGATGAACCCGTTTTTTGTAATCCAGCGGACAAGCATAAGTGTCTCACGTTGCTCATCAGCCGTTTCTCCCGGAAGGCCGAGGATTACATCGACAACCGGCGTGAATCCATGGTCCCGGCAACACTCAACAGCACGGTATACTTCGTCCACGGAGTGCCCGCGGATAATCCGTTCGAGCACTGCATCGCTTCCGGACTGGGCCCCAAGGTGGATCTTCCCGTTGGCGCAGTACTTTGATACCAGTTCAAGGACCGCGTCACCTACCCATTCAGGCCTGACCTCTCCGGGAAAGGTACCGAAATAGACTTCCCTGTTTCCGAATGACCGCAGCAGCCGTTCAATTTTTTCCAGGCGCGGATGAACCCCGTCTGAGCCGTATGCAAAAGCGTTCGGGGTGACGAACCGTACCTGGGCGAGTGTCTTTGCGCTGGCTGCCAGATTGTCTATGCCCCTGTGCCTCACCGAATGTCCAAAAATCCCCGGGGTCTGGCAATAGGTACACCGGTGAGGACATCCACGGGTAATTTCAAGATAGCCTCTCACACGGGTAAAGGGCGGGTAGGCATCCAGTACCACCTGCCTGTCTGATGGGCAGAACCCGCCGGCAGTTGCTACGCCCGGGGGACAACTGTGCCTGCCGGATTCAATATGCCCGAGGAGTGCAGGAAGAGACCATTCTCCCTCCCCGACGACCACGTAGTCGGCAATGTGTACGAGGTCCCTCCAGCAGGCGGTTGCATGGGGTCCTCCCACTATCGTGGTGCATGTGGCCTCCCGGATTTCCGGGATGAGGACGGGCGCCTGAATGGAATTAAGGCTGTAACAGGTGACATCATTCTCAGGGGTGGACACTTGGTCCATATCGAAGCCCGCCTGTTCACAAGCGGCGAGAAGGACGGCATACGTGTTTTTCTGAGATTGAATCCTCCGCCAGTGGACCTTCATGGCATCCCCTCTCACATATCTCCGTCGGTGATATTCATTGTTCATCCGGCAGCCCCAGGTCCCCGGCTGGAAAAGGGCAGGAACTTATCCCTAATTATCCGTCACGAGGAACAAAACCTCTCCCGGGACGAGGTCTCACCTGTAAATCCCTGTCCTTGTCAGGTAATTTCGTATACCTGACACATGGTGCAGCCGGGTATTATGCCTGAACCGTGGGGCTGTTCACTACGACCTGAAAGAAAAAAGGCCAGGAAATGGATGGGAAGGGAATAAGGCGGTAAAAAGGGATTATTCCTGACTTCCTCCTCATTGGGGGATGAATTCCGTAGAGGCCTGTTCAATGGCCTGCAAGGTTCTTGAACGGGACGACCTGGTCTACGACTTTGTAGGATTTTCCATCGAGCAATGTCACCCGGACCGTTATCCTGTCCGTCCCCCTCGTTCCCTGGAGGGTCAGCTCGGACAGCTTCCTCGGTTCAAGGGTACCGGACCGTACAGACCCGTCGGAGCAGGTGAGGGTCACGGTAATATCCTTGACCATGTTCTGACCCTTTCCCCCTGCAAAGATGGTGGTCACCGTGGCATAGCTCGAGTCCTTCTGGTTGACCTGAACCTGGACCTCCTGCTCCGTGGGCATCCGGTCAGTCGGGGATGGCTGAAGGGACGGGGTGGTTTCATCAGCCGGGCCGAGCCCGGGAAATCCTGACGGGCCCAGCTTTCCGGTATAGGTGCAGCCTGAGGTGATAAGCAGCATTCCAAGCATAAGGACGATGGCAAGGTAGTGAATTTTCATCGATCCAACATCGTCTGTGCCTTATATAACCTTGCTGGAAAGGGGTGCCGGTGAACCATCAGGAACAGAACTCAACCGTACCTGAAGTTCCGTCCACAACCACCCTTCTTCCGGATTTCATTTCAGAAAGAGGCACCTCTGTCCTGTCCACCATGGGAATCCCTCCTATAATCGCACCGACGGCAATAATGGGTTCAGCCTCGGTGTTGATGATCGCTTTTGGTGCGTGTCCGTTCCGGGAGAGTGCATAGATAACATAACTGCCGACCGTTGATCCCTTGCCGTAGGGAAAGGCCAGGACCTTTCCCGAGATGTTCATCCCTTCGAGTGGATGACCCTTTTCGATGACTGTCCCCGTATCAGGGTCAACCCCGGACAGGAATGAAATTGGTTCAGGACTGACAAGCAGTTCTCCTTCACCCATTCCACGGGAGATTGCCCGCGCTTTCATGAGCACTATCGCACCACATAAATGTATGGAGGCACTATTCGTATTAGGCGTATGGACGAGTCACTGACCAATACCTTCGGGAGCGATAACGAGCTGAAATTTCAGCTTAAACTGCAGGAGCTCGAGGCCCAGACCCTTGAGCTCAAGGTCAGGTACGAGGAACTCCTGAAGGAAAACGCGCTTCTCAAGCGTGAAAACAATCAGCTCAAGCGTATGCCACTGTTCGTGGCGGCCGTCGTCGAACTCCTTGACAACAACGAGGTCTATCTCCGCCAGCAGGGTAACAACCAGGAATACCTGACCATTGTAAGCGAGGACATGTACACCCTCCTCAAGCCCGGTACCAAGGTCGCGGTCAATAATGCCCTCTCCATCGTGAAGATCATAGGGAACATTTACGACGCCCGTGTCAGGGTCATGGAACTCGAAGAGTCACCTGTAGCGACCTTCGAACAGATTGGCGGGCTTAAAACAGAGATAGAGGAAGTCCGCGAAGCCGTTGAGTACCCGCTTACGAGGCCGGAAGTCTTCGAGAGGATCGGGGTCGAGCCTCCGAAAGGGATCCTGTTGTACGGTCCCCCTGGCACGGGCAAGACCCTTATCGCAAAAGCCGTCGCACATCAGGCCAAGGCGACATTCATCCGCATGTCCGGGTCGGAACTCGTCCATAAATATATTGGTGAGGGAGCTCAGCTGGTCAGGGAGCTCTTCACCCTTGCACGGGAACGGGCACCGTCCATTGTATTCATCGACGAAATCGATGCAATCGGGAGTACCCGGACGAATGATGGTACGTCAGGGAGCGCAGAAGTGCAGCGGACCCTGATGCAGCTCCTGGCCGAGATGGACGGGTTCGATAACCGCGGTGATGTCAGGATCATGGCAGCGACGAACCGCGTGGACATGCTGGATGCCGCCCTGCTCCGGCCAGGCCGCTTTGACCGTGTCATAGAGATCCCGTTGCCCGATGCCGATGGAAGGCGCGAGATCTTCAGGATCCACACCCGGAAGATGAAACTCGGGGCCGACGTCAACCCTGAATCCCTGCTCACCCTGTCCGAAGGTACTACCGGAGCAGAAATCCAGGCTATCTGTCGGGAAGCAGGCATGATTGCGGTCAGGAGGGAAGCAGCGGTCATCTCCCAGGACGACTTCCTCGAGGCCGTCCACAAAGTCCTTGCAACCGAGACCACGTCCGATAACAGGATGTATATCTGAAATTGCCACTTTTTTGAGGTCGCTACGTAGACCCTGAAGGTAACCGTTCGGTGGGTGAATATCAGGAATACGCGGTGTTGCAGCAACCTTCATGGTGAAATCGGCATGAAATCACCAGCGCCAGTGTTTATGCCCTGAACCACGGTACCTTATCACAAGGATGGAGGTCATTTTTTTACCCAAGCCAGGTATCAGGCTGTACGAGACTCTCATGGCATCGGAGACCAGCCGTGACGTACTCAGGTTCTACCAGCCGGTGAACTGTGGATACGGTGTCTCGGTACGGGTGAGTGCTCTTGGAAACGGACTCTCTCTTGCATCCGAACTCCGCTGGTACCTCAGGCGGTACATGCGTGATGCCCTCTTTGAAATCCATGAGATGACGTACTGCTCCCTGGCCGTCGCACGGTCCATCTATTATGAACGCTCGGTTTCTCCTGATGAACCGTGGCCGTGGAGGATATTCTACCGGATAAACGGCGGTGTCATACGGGGGAGAACGCTTCCCTCACCCGGGGAATGCCGGGATGAGTTCGAGGCTGCATCAGTGAATGGGGACAGGATCATGGAGGTCTGGGTAGAGGAACAGGAACTGCTCTCCCCCGGTTCCCTGCCAGGAGAAAAAGAAAATGAGGAGTAGAAGAAATCTTATTTTTTTGTGACCTTGTCTTCCTTCAGGACCTTTTTCGCGACGATGAAGACGACAAGCGCGATTACAATGAAGTTGATGATCTGGGCAAGGAACGGCCCCCATCCGAATACAAACGGCCCGAGTTGAATTGTTGCGGTTTTCCAGGCCCCTCCCGGGAGAAACACCGTAACGATGGGCATGATGATATTGTCCACGAAGGACTGGACGAGGGATGTCGCTGCAACACCCATGATAAACGCGATCGCAAGTCCTATGATCTTGTATTCGTACAGAAAATCCATGAATTCCTTGACAATACTCATCTCAAACACTTCCTATGGTGTCGGGGCCACCGCACGACCCTGTGACAACGGAACCTTGTTTTAGGACACTAAAAATGTTATGCAAACATTTCTCCGCAGGAGGGGCGGTAATCCTTCCCCCCGCCCGGAACGGAGAGTTTCTGGATGGCCATCAGGAAGTCTTCCATCAGGATTCGCTCATGCTCCCCCCTGATGGCAAACATTCCCGCCTCCATGCAGATGGCCATGAGCTCCGCTCCGTTCTTACCTTCGGTGAGACGGGCCACCTCCGGGAGGTCGACGCTCTCGTCAAGGGTCATCATCCTTGTATGGACGTCAAGGATTGCCGATCTTCCCTGGAAGTCCGGGAGAGGGATCTCGATGATCCTGTCGAACCTCCCGGGACGGAGGATTGCCCGGTCAAGGATGTCTATCCTGTTGGTCGCACCGATGATCTTTACATCCCCTCTCGGTTCAAAACCGTCCATGGCTGCGAGCAGCTGCATGAGGGTCCTCTGGACCTCGCGGTCTCCCGAGGTCGTGGCCTCGGTGCGTGACGCACCGACTGCATCGATCTCATCGATGAATATGATGGTGGGAGCTTTTTTCTTGGCGAGCTCGAACAGTTCCCTGACAAGACGGGCCCCTTCCCCGATGTATTTCTGGACGAGCTCGGAACCGACCACGTGGAGGAAGCATGCCTTCGTTTCATGGGCCACCGCCTTAGCAAGAAGAGTCTTGCCCGTTCCCGGGGGTCCGAACAGCAGAACGCCTTTTGGCGGGACAATCCCGATTTTTTCAAACAATTCCGGCTGTTTCAGGGGGAGTTCGACTGCTTCTCTGACCTCGGTGATCTCCTTTTCAAGTCCGCCGATGTCTGCATACGTCACCATAGGCGAATCCACAACCTCCATGCCATAGACCGCGGCGTCATAGGACCCTGGCAGCACTTCAATAATTGCAAGGGACTGCTGGTTCATCGTGCAACGTGCACCAGGCTTTACCAGTTCCTGGTCTATGGAGAGGGAGCACCGGACGAGAAACCTTGGACCTGCACTGCTTCTGACGATGACCCGGTTGGCATCGACGACATCGGTGATCGTACCAATAATCAAAGGCGGACTTCGCAGGGCTTCTATCTCGCTTTTCAGCTTCCTGACTTCACGTTCGTATCGTATCTTCTGGGTCTCGACATAGCGCTTGTCGGACTCGGTCTGGCGGAGCTGTTCCCGAAGTTCCAGGTTCCGTGTCTCCATCGCGGTTACCCGTTCGAGGAGATACCGGTACAGCTCTTCAGGGGACTGAGGATCCGACGGTTGGCGGGCGATTTCTGCCATATGCGCTTCAAATAGGTATATAGGGAAAAATGACTATATAGATGTTTGCGAATGGTATGCACTGCGAAATGTGTGGCGCAGCGATAAAAGGGCCTGCAAAGACCGTCCGGGTGGAGGGCGCCGAGTTATCCGTGTGTGTTCAGTGTGCCCGGTACGGTGTGGAAGTACAGCAGCCGAAACGCCAGGATCTGGTCCAGAAGGGCGGGGTTGTAAAACCTGGTACTGCCCCCGTACGGAAAAGGCGGGATGTCTTTGACTACATGGAGGGAGAGATTGCCGAGGACTATTCCGAGCGGGTCAGGAAGGCAAGGATGGAAATGGGCCTGAGCCAGAAGGAGCTTGCCCTTGAGATAATGGAGCGGGAGCTGCTGATCAAGAAGATAGAAAAAGGGGAACTGCTGCCTGAAGATGATGTCAGGAAAAAACTGGAAAAAGCCCTGGGGATATCCCTTCTTGATGCCCCGCCTCTGGAGGAGGCCAAACCTTCTCATAAATCCGTGGTTCCAACCCTCGGAGATGTCATCTCAATCAAGCGGGTACCGAAGTGACCTGACCCTTCGCCACAATTTTTTTATAGACTCTATGATAACCATCATTTATGCAAGGTGAGTGTTTTTTCGCTCGTGAATGTCTTTATCACTGAGTTGTACTCGCCCTGCCGTCTGAACAGCGATTCTGACCAGGTTCTAAGACATGGACCGAAGGTCATTTTCGATTTTTGTTCCTTTACCTTTAGGTATTATCGTTTTCCCTTCTCCTGATCCCCTGCCGGAAAGGCGGGAGATCTCACGGGAGAGGGGTGGTTGTGATGTCCATGAGAGGAAAAGCCATCCGTCTTGAACGAATTATAAACCGGAACACGAGAAAAACCATCATCGTCCCGATGGACCATGGTGTGAGCAGCGGACCCATAGCGGGTCTGACCGACCTGTCGCTCGCAGTTGACAGGGTCGCGGAAGGAGGAGCGAACGCGGTTATCGGGCATATCGGGCTGGCCCTGTACGGTCACCGGCAGAGTGGAAGGGATGTTGGACTTATCCTCCATCTCTCGGCAAGCACATCGATAGGACCTGACCCGAATGAAAAGGTCATCGTCAACTCGGTGACAAATGCCCTGAAGATGGGAGCGGATGCCGTTTCCATCCATGTGAATATCGGGGCTGACTCTGAGGCCAGGATGCTCGAGGACCTGGGCCGGACCGGTGTCGAGTGCATGGAGTGGGGGATGCCCCTCCTTGCGATGATGTACCCCAGGGGGAAGAAGATCCAGAACGAGCATGACGTCGGCCACGTGAGTCTTGCCGCCAGGGTAGCCGCGGAACTCGGGGCCGATGTGGTCAAGACGGTCTACACCGGCGACCCGGACAGTTTCAGGGAGGTCACCCGGGGCTGCCCGGTCCCTGTAGTCGTTGCGGGAGGGTCAAAGACCGACGACCGTGCGACCCTTGAGCTGATTGAAGGGGCGATGGAAGGTGGAGCAAAGGGTATTTCCATCGGCAGGAACGCGTTCCAGCATGCGGACCCTGCACGGTTCATCAAGGCAGCGGCGATGATTATCCACGAAGGGCGGACTGCAGAGGAGGCCCTTCTGACCCTGGCATGAGGTGGTTGCAATGATTGGAAAAAGTATCAGGATAGAACGTATTATCAACAGGAATACCGGGAGGGCTGTCATAGTTCCACTCGACCACGGGTTCACCCTCGGCCAGATCGACGGCCTGCTTGACATGACCAGCACCATTTCGGCCATCAGTGAAGGCGGTGCCAATGCGATTGTATTGCACAAGGGGATGGTCAAGGCAGGCCACCGCAGGAAAGGCAGGGACATCGGCCTAATCGTCCACCTGTCGGCAAGCACCCAGCTGAACCCCGACCCGAATGACAAGGTCCTGGTCTGTACCGTAGAGGAAGCAGTCGCCCTGGGGGCGGATGCCGTATCGATCCATATCAATCTAGGAGCCCCGAACGAATCACGGATGCTGGAATCAGCGGGTGATGTCGTCAGGGACTGCAACCGGTGGGGGATGCCCCTCCTCGTCATGATTTACCCGAGGGGGAAAGGGATCGACCCGGCTTCCCCGGAGACGATAGGGCATTGTGTCAGGGTGGCCGAAGAGCTCGGGGCTGATATGATAAAGACCAATTACCCCGGGAACCCGGACGCATTCAGCCGGATTGTCAGGGCATGTTCCGTCCCGGTGTTCATTGCCGGAGGGGAAAAGGCGGGTGACCTTGATACTCTGATGATCGTCCGTGATGCCGTGGGTGCCGGCGGGGCAGGGGTCTGTCTTGGAAGAAATGCATTCCAGCGGAAGGACACCTCCCAGTTCGTCAGCCGTCTCTGCCGGGTGGTCCATGAAAACGCCGATCCCAGGGACGTGACCGGGAAATGAAAGAGTTCTGGGTAGATATCCGTCCCTGGGACAAGGACCTTGCCACTACTGCGATTGAAAGCGGTGCGGACACCCTGGTACTCGACCGGGCGGCAGATGCCACGGTTCTTTCGCGGGTCAGGACCGTTGCTCCTGACGGAGACCTCCATGAAGGTGAGGAGGTCTTTTTCACCCGGATCACGGACAAGGACTCCGAGCAGGAGGCACTCCGGCTCTCGGTTCATGGGTATTCAGCCGTAGAGGCCGACGACTGGACTGTCATCCCCCTTGAAAACCTGGTGGCACAGTCTGACCGGATCATAGCCGTTGTCAGGGATGCCGAAGAGGCGGCGGTTGCCCTGTCCGTCCTCGAAAAAGGGGTCGCAGGGATCCTGCTCTCAACCCGTGAACCCGGTATTGTCCGGCAGGTGGGAGCGGTGGTACGGGGCGGAATGGAACACGCTGATCTTTTCCCCTTTGTCGTCACTTCCATCAGGCAGCTCGGGATGGGAGACCGTGTGTGTATCGATACCTGCACTCTCATGAAGGAGGGGGAGGGGATGCTGGTCGGGAATACTTCCTCCGCATTCCTGCTGGTACACGCAGAGACCGTTGAAAATCCCTACGTTGCGCCACGCCCGTTCAGGGTCAATGCCGGAGCGGTGCATGCCTACGTGATGGTCCCGGGCGGAAAGACAGCGTACCTGTCTGATCTTGGGATCGGTGACCGGGTGTTGCTGGTCCGGTCATCGGGAGAAGCTGAGGAGGCGGTCATTGGGAGGACGAAATCGGAAAAACGGCCCCTCCTCCTTGTCGAGGCTGAGTACGAGGGCATAAAAGCGAGTCTCGTCCTGCAGAACGCCGAGACTATCAGGCTTGTTGGGACCGATGGATCTCCCGTTTCAGTCGTAACCCTCAGGGAGGGTGACACGGTCCTCGGTTCTGTTGAGGAAGGGGGACGTCATTTCGGCATGGCCGTTAAAGAAACCATCCGTGAGAAGTGATCTGTCGTGAAGGTTGGCATCATCGGCGGGACAGGGAGGATGGGCGGTTTCTTCGCCCCGGTATTCGAACGCCACGGCCACGAGGTCATGATATCAGGCCGTACAACTGCCGTTACCGGAAAGGACATCGCCAGGTCCTGTGACCTTGTCATTGTTTCCGTTCCCATCAGGGACACGGTGCAGGTCATCAGCGAGGTCGCGCCCCTCATGGACGCGGACCAGGTCCTTGCGGACTTTACCTCGGTCAAGGAGGGGCCGGTACAGGCTATGCTGGCCTCACGCTCCCACGTCCTTGGCATGCATCCGATGTTCGGGCCTTCCGTTCCCTCGCTACGTGACCAGACCATCATCATCACTCCCGCACGGTGCGATGCCAGCAAGGTGCAATGGATCCAGGACCTGTTCCGGGAGGAAGGAGCCACTGTCACGACCACGACTCCCGAAGAACATGACCGCATGATGGCGGTGGTTCAGGGACTTGTCCATTTTGTCTCACTGATGGTTGCAGAAACAATCCGTAGCGCCGGCATCAATCCGCTTTCGACGCTTCCCTTTACCAGCCCCGTCTACCGGCTGGAAATGGGTATCGTCGGGAGGCTCCTCAGCCAGGACCCGTCATTGTATGCGGACATCATGATGGAGAACCGGTATGTGTGGGACGTCATCATGGCCGGACAGGATGCATGGTCCCGTCTTGCAGCATGCGTCCATGAGAAGGACCGCGTGGGTTTCGAGGCCTTGTTCAGATCAGATACGGCTTTTTTTGGAGGATACTGCGAGGAGGGGCGCACCCTCACGGACAATATTATCCGGTGGATGGTGGAACAGTGACCTGTTATACTCTGGGCCCGTCAGGGACCTTCAGCCACGAGCTGGCAACACGCATCTTTGGTGGATCTATTGAACTCGTCCCGACCATAGGTCGTGTCTTTTCAAGTGTCATGGAGGGCAAGGGTACAGGCCTGGTACCGCTTGAAAACAGCGAGGCCGGTGGTGTCGGCCAGACTTTAGACGGTTTTTTCAGGAACAGGGTCTTTATCACGGGTGAATACTATTACCCTGTCCGGTATGTCCTTGCGACACCCGGACCGGAGCCTGTGCACCTCCTGTACGCACACCCCCAGGCCTATGAACAGTGCAGCGTATACCTTGACTCTCTCTGCCTGCCTGTGGAGTACACCGAGAGCAACGCGGCAAGTGCGCGGGCATCAGCCGGCAGGGACGGTTCAGCAGCGGTTATCCCCGTGCACCTTTCGGAGGTCTCCGGATTTCGAATGCTCCAGAAGGACATTGAAAACCAGGCAGACAACACCACCCGTTTTGTAACCATTGAACGTTTTCCGGAGGTCATACCGGCACCGTCCAAGTGCAGTCTTCTTATCGACCCTGAGGAGGACCGGGCCGGCCTCCTCTATGATATTCTCGGTATTTTTGCGAGAAACAGGGTAAACCTGACCCGGATAGAGTCCCGGCCGTCGAAACGGAAGATGGGCCAGTACGTCTTCTTTATCGACCTCGAACCCGTAGGGCCTGTCGGTGCCATCCTTGAAGAGATCAGGACCATGGCCTGCGTCCGGGAACTCGGATGCTACAACCGTAAGGAGATATGAATGGACCCGGTGATTATCAGGAGGGCGAAGGAGGTATGGGGGGAGTTCCATGCACCGCCGTCCAAGAGTTACACTCACAGGGCGTTTCTGGCAGGCGCACTGGCTGACGGGGTGTCCCACATAAGCGGACCCCTGGAATCAGCTGATACCCATGTTACCAGGTCTGCCCTGTCTTCGATAGGGGCCAGGTTCGTATCCGACGGTGACGGTTTCATTATCCGGGGGACCCACGGCACTCTCCTCTGTCCGGAACCACCGGTGCTTGACATGGTTGAATCAGGGACATCCCTCCGTCTCCTTATGTCTGTTGCCCTCCTCTGCCCCTGTCCGGTCACCCTGACCGGGGGGTCCAGGATGAGGCAACGTCCGGTAGGGGACCTGGCAGCCTCGCTTCAATCGCTCGGTGCGAAGGTTCGTTATTCAGGAATGCAGGGCTGTCCGCCGGTCACGGTTTCAGGACCTGTGCAGGGAGGGGAGGTATGTATCGCGGGAACGACAAGCAGCCAGTTTATCTCGTCCATCCTCATGACCGCGCCCTGCTGGGATGCAGGGGCGGTGGTCAGGGTGACCGGTGAACCGGTGTCAGCCAGTTACCTTGATATCACCCTCGACGTTATGAAACGGTTTGGAGTCCCGGTTTCGCGGCAGGGGTACCATGAATTCTGTGTTTATCCCGGGCATGGATACAAGGCCGCAGCGTATCATGTTGAAGGCGATTACTCGTCAGCTTCATACCTGTTTGCAGCGGCAGCAGTGGCAGGAGGTAAAGTGACAGGCTTCAACCTTGATCCTGGTTCAGTCCAGGGGGACAGGGCTTTCCTTGACAGGCTCCATGACATGGGGTGCTCGGTCATTGCAGAGCCAGACCGGACCATTGTCGAATCTGATGGGAATCTCGAAGGGATCGAGGCCGATATGAGCTCCGCTCCCGACACCGTTCCCACACTCTGTGCCGTTGCAGCGTGCGCCTCTTCTCCTTCGCGCATATCAGGGGTTGCCCATCTAAAATTCAAGGAAAGCGACCGGGTACACAAGATGGGTGAGATCCTCAGAGCCTGTGGAGTGGGTTTTGAGGATAAGGGAGACAGCATAACCATAACCCCCGGTCCTCTCAAAGGGGTGACGGTTGACCCAGCGCATGACCACCGGATAGCGATGAGTGCGGCAGTCCTCGGCCTGAAAACCGGAGGAATGAAAATCCTTGACCCTGGTTGTGTTTCAAAATCCTATCCCGGTTTTTTTCCGGATTTTTCAAAGGTGATCCGGTGACCCGTGTCGTCCTTGCGGGCTTTCGCGGTACAGGAAAAACGACGGTTGGGAATTTACTCTCCGAACGGCTGGAAATCCCCCTGTTCGAGACCGACCGTCTCATCGGGGAAAAGACCGGCATGTCTATCCCGGAAATTTTTCAGGTCCATGGAGAGGCATTTTTCAGGGCTGTTGAACATGACATCATCATGTCGCTTCCGGTCACGGACTGTGTCATCAGTTGCGGAGGGGGAGCTGTCCTTGACCCTGAAAATGTGAAAGAACTCAGGGCAGGAAGTCTCATGGTCGTCCTGGATGCACCTGCCGATGTCATTGTACAACGCCTTGAAGGTTCAGACCGCCCCCCTCTTACTGGCATGTCGCCTGCCGACGAGGTCCGGCACCTTTTGGAACAGCGAAAACCGGCCTATCGCCGTGCGTCCGATATCTGTATCCACACAGGGAAGAGTGAGCCTGAAAAGGTCGTCCGGGAAATCATATCCTGGATACAGGGAATCCCACCCTCTCCTGCAACAATCCCGGCACGAAAACGCCTTGGTGATCTAACCGTTCTGAACCGGCAATCTTTTCGTCCCCTGATGCAGGAGGGGAACGGGCATGTAGCCAGGACCCTTTTTGCAGTCGTAGGCAATCCCTGCGGGCACAGCAGGAGCCCAGCCCTCTTTTCTGCCCTGTTTTTCCAGTACGGGATCCCTGCTGCCTATATAGGCCTTGAACCCGTGCATATTGCCGATATCTGGGGCGACCTCCTGGATTCGGGCATGAAGGGGATATCAGTTACCATCCCGTTCAAGGAGTCCGTGCTTCCCCTCCTGGACGGTGTTTCCGATGATGCAGCGCTGATAGGGGCAGTGAACACCGTCATCTTCTCTTGCGGCCGGTCGTATGGTATGAACACCGACTGGGAAGGCATTGCAACCGCCCTGTCGGGGGTGAGCGGGACGGACGCCCTCGTCGTGGGAGCGGGGGGGGCTGCACGCGCCGCGGTGTATGCCGTATTAAGGTCAGGCTTTTCTGTGACGATTGCAGGGAGAACTCCAGAACGGGCGATGGCGCTTGCCGAGCGGTTTAATGTCAGGCATGTACCTGTTTCGCAGGTGCATGGGCTGGAACCGGACCTGATCATCAACACGACCCCTGTCGGCATGTCTCCGGGTGACCCCCTTTCCGTTCCGGAAGACCTCCTCCGTCCTGGTACGACCATTTTCGATCTTGTATACACACCTCCCGAAACGTCCCTGATCAAGGCAGCCAGGGAGCGGGGATGCGCTACCATACCCGGGACCGAGATGTTCATCAACCAGGCGTGCGCGCAGTTTTTCCATTTCACCGGTATACGTACTGATCCAGACCGCATCAGGAGCATCCTTTTATGAATACCTTCGGGAGGAACTTCAGGGTTACAACGTTCGGCGAGAGCCATGGTCCTGCTGTCGGGGCGGTGGTCGATGGCTGTCCTCCAGGGATCCCTCTTGAAACGGGCGACATCCAGAAGGTACTGGACAGGCGTCGCCCAGGGACCAGCGACCTCGTTTCAGCACGGCAGGAGGAGGACAAGGTCGAGGTCCTTTCCGGTATATGGCAGGGCCTGACCCTTGGGACGCCTATTGCCCTTCTTGTCCGGAACAGCGGCCACCATTCTTCCGACTACGACTCACTCGCCCATATCTTCCGTCCAGGCCATGCCGACATGACCTGGCAGGAAAAGTACCGCCACCGTGACTACCGGGGTGGCGGGCGTTCATCAGGCCGGGAGACGGTGGGCCGTGTCGCCGCGGGAGCGGTGGCCATGAAATGCCTCTCCCTTGCAGGTGTGCTTGTGTCAGGGAGTATCGAGACAATCCATGGAGTATCAGGCAGTGAAGAGATGGCCCAAGAGATCAGGGCTGCGAGGGACTCCGGGGACTCGGTCGGGGGCACGGTGGTCATTACGGTAACAGGATGCCCGCCCGGTCTTGGTGATCCCGTTTTCAGTAAGCTTGACGCCGCCCTTGCGTCCGCAATGATGGGGATAGGGGCGGTCAAGGGAGTCGAGATTGGCTCCGGTTTTTCAGCTGCAGGACGTTATGGCTCCGAAAACAACGACCCCCTTGTTCCCGGAGGGCTGGTGACGAACAACTGCGGGGGGGTCCTCGGCGGAATATCTACGGGCTCTCACGTGTTCATCCGGATTGCCGTCAAGCCAACCCCTTCAATTTCCCGTACACAACAAACCATTGATGACGAGAAAAGGCCCCGGGAGGTCAGGATATCGGGGCGCCATGACCCCTGTATCGTCCCCCGCATCGTTCCTGTGGCCGAGTCCATGGCCGCGCTGGTCATACTCGATGCGCTCCTGGAACAGGGGATGTACACCTGGTACCGTTCACATGTCCTCCCCCGGGAGGTCTGACCATGAGAAAAGAGAGAGGTACGGATGACCATCTGGCGAATAATAGATACGATCCGGAACTAAGGACAGTTGCAACCGGTATAATCCTGGCAGGTGTCCTTGTGTGTATAATCCTGTCCTGCGGATGCATAAGCCGGCTCGCAGACACCGGGCCGGTTCAGTCCGGGGTTGGAAGCGTCGGAGCGACCCTACTCTCCCAGCAGTCCCATTGGAGCCCTGTGGAGGGGTGCTACTGGACTGTCACGTATCAGGTCTACAATTCAGGGAATACCACTTCAGCAGGTCAGATGGTCAGGGTGGAACTGGTCAATACCAGGAACCTCGTTGTCAGGGATTCGAAAACGGTCTTTGTCGGGCCCCTGAAAGGGGGAGAGTCCATGCCGGTCACGGCCTTGCTTGACGGGGAATGTAT
This sequence comes from uncultured Methanoregulaceae archaeon, assembly GCA_964530035.1. Lineage (GTDB taxonomy): Archaea > Halobacteriota > Methanomicrobia > Methanomicrobiales > Methanospirillaceae > KLAP105. The sequence goes on along the minus strand of CAZGXZ010000012.1, from coordinate 7,633 downwards.
CGGGGATTATGCGGCGAAGGTGTCGCTGACCCCGGCAGGCTGAGTACTATTTCCGGGGATATCCCAGGAGACTTGAAAGCTCCATCATCTCGGCAAGGGAGTACTGGCCCCCTGCCGTCGGCCTACCTGCCGAACAATAGACGAATTCCGAGCCGAAATGCGGTAAGACAGCACGTGCCCAGCGGTGAGTTTCTCCGACGATGCTTACCACGACCGGACCTCCCGCTCTCGTGGTAAAGGAAAAGAGCCGTATCAAATCTTCAGGGGACCCGGGTGCCGCCGCGATCTTGACGATGTCCCCGTACCTGCGGAGGTCACGTTCTATCCCGGCAAGTTCTGATGAGGCCGGCATCCGGGAAGTGTGAAACGATGCGATCACCTTTTTTCCGGATCCCTTGATGGCTGACGCATATTCACGGTAACCCCGCTCGATATCGACATAGTCTGCAAGGTGAAGGAACCTGCCGGCCTCGTCCATCCACTCAGACGGGGTCCCCTCAAAAGCTCCGAATTCAGCCGAGCTCCTGATTGTCAGGATAACGGGCAGACCGACGGTTTTTACCGCCATCTCCAGGTGGGACGGGGGTACGCCGGTCATGAGATCGAGGCGGAGCTCGATGATGTCCGCTCCCTTGAGCGAGGACTTTTGAATGACATCAGGATGTGCACAGGAGCATACTATTTTCATGCCAAGGTGTACAGTTTGAACCGCCAGGAGCATTAAACGCGTGAAGCAATTACCCCTGGCAGCAGGGAACACTATTCCCGCAGTCCTGGTGAGAGGTCCTCGATGACCCCCTCAACGGCACAGGTCCCTGAGCTGCTCGCACCGGCAGGTTCTTCGGAAATGCTCATCGCTGCGATCGCAGCGGGAGCCGATGCTGTGTACCTTGGAGGCAGACGGTTCGGAGCACGTCAGTTTTCAGAAAACTTCGATGACGAAGCCCTGGCAGGGGCAACAGCCTATTCTCATGCACGGGGCGTGAAAGTTTACGTAACCGTTAATACCCTGATATTCCCCGGGGAAATGGAGGATGCATGCAACTACCTTGTTTTTCTGGACGAGACCGGGGTGGACGCCGTCCTTGTCCAGGACCTGGGTTTGCTCTCCCTGGCCCGGGAAATAGTCCCTGACCTCGCGCTGCATGCATCCACCCAGTTGACCATTCACAACGCAGAGGGGGTGTTCTGGGCTGCATCCCAGGGGATAACCCGGGTCGTGGCCGCGCGTGAACTCTCACTTCCGTCATTATCAGAACTGGTCAAAGCCGGCAACCAGTGCGGAGTCGGGATCGAGGCATTCGCCCACGGGGCCCTGTGCTATGCCTATTCCGGCCAGTGCCTTTTTTCAGCTCTCGCCGGGGGAAGGAGCGGGAACCGCGGAATGTGCGCACAACCGTGCAGGAAAAAGTACGACCTTGTCAGTGCCGACCGTGATCCCTATGGGCGGCCGGTTCATCCCAAGCACATCCCATGTCGTGACCCCTATCTTCTCTCAACCCGGGACCTCTGTTCGTATCCCGGATTGAGGGAACTTGTCTTATCGGGAGTTTCTGCGGTAAAGATAGAAGGGAGGATGCGCTCACCAGCCTATGCTGCAACCGTGACGTCGGTATACTGGAAAGCACTGGACGCCGTGGCGGCAGGTTCGTTTGTCCCCTCCCAGGATGACATCGACGACCTTACCCTTGCCTTCTCCCGGGGGTTCACCAGGGGGTACCTTTTCGGAGAACGTGGCCAGGCCCTCATGGGGCGGGACCACCCTGATGACCGGGGTATCCTGGTAGGGATGGTAGAACCAGGCCCGGTGCTCCCGGGAACCGTACGGGTCCATGCCTCCAGGCAGGTGGGGATAGAGAGGGGAGACGGTCTTGTCATCCGTGATTATGACGGGGCGGAAGAGGGTCTCGTGTGCCATGAACCTCCATGTTGTGACCGTGAAACACTGTGGCTCCCTTCGCGACGCCCCCACCGTGCCGGTGCCCAGGTCTATCTCACATCGAGGAAGGCCAGGAACCTGTGGTACGCCGCTCTCATGCGGGACCCCGATGAACGCTTCAGGAAGAGCATCCCAGTTGACCTCTCCGTAATCATCACACCCGATGGAGCGCCCTTCATCGATGCAACCGCACAGGGCCCGGGTGGGCGGATAGTCCACCTTTCATATGAAAGCCCCCTGGGGTTTGAAAAAGCCCTGACACGGCCGCTCTCTGAAGGACAGATCAGGGAGCAGTTCATGAAATCATCCCACCCGCTTATACACATCAGGTCTCTTGCCCTCGAGTACCCGGGTGGGCTTTTTGCTCCCCCCTCCGTCGTGAATGGCATCAGGCGTGATGTTTTTATGCGCGTCGAGGACTCCCTGGTCCAGGGATCGCGTCCTGGCAAGGAGCGGTCAGAGGAGTCCCGTAACCGATGTACCTCCTTTTTTTCCGGAGAAGCCGGTGCACTTTCACCGGCAGCGGGCCCCCTCACTGCACACCTGGTTGTCGTGGTTGATTCACCTGAATCAGTGCCTGCTGCCCTTAACGGGGGCTGCCACGAGGTCCACTACGAGTGCAGGCTGGTGGAAGGAAACGGGAGAATGCAGGTTGATAATGAGAAAAAAACACGGAGTGCCTCTGCCGTCCTCGATGATATGGGAGAGGTGGCACACCGGTGCATGGAGGAGGGAAAAGTCCTCGCATGGAAACTCCCCAGGATCATCGACCAGGGGACCATGACCCTAATCCGGGCCATCCTCCCCTCACTGGGCGAGACCGGGATTACCCACGTGGTTACAGACAGTCCGTGGATGCCACATGCATTTCCTGACCTGGAAGGGATTGAATGGACAGCCGGGAGTGGGTGCAACATCGTGAATGGTTATTCAGGGCGTGCCCTCGGCCCGGCTTTCAAGACCCTCGTAACCTCCCCGGAGGCGTCACTATCTGACATGGCCCATATTGCCCAGTATTCAGGGAAGAGGGTCATGACCCTTGTCCAGGGACAAAGCGAGGTCATGATAACTGAAGACCCGCTCTTCGAACTATTCGGTAACACCCTTGTTTCAGGAGGAGGTGGTCGCCTGTGCGGAATCAGGGATGGCAGCGGGAGACTGTTCACCCTGCAATACGACCCTGCCGGGCGGGTAGTGATACGAAATGCCGTTGAGACCTGCCTGGTTGACTACCTCCCGAACCTTGCCGGCGCAGGTGTCCGTGGGCTGCTGATCGATGCCCGCGGCCGCACACCGGGTTATGTACAGGCTGCAACAGAGATCTACCGGGATGCGCTCCGGTGTATGGCATTCGGCCTTCCCCAGTCTTCCGGAGGATTGCAGCGGTTCAGGAAGCGTGCGCAGGCAATTTCCCTGGGAGGAATGACCATCGGCCACCTTTTCATGAGGACGCCGGCTGACAGGGGGACTGCGGAATAACCCGCTTGCATATGTTCATACGCCATCCGATCGAGATAATCTCTCGGAGAGAACAGTCCCATGGCCAGTCCTTTCATCCTTGTCAACCTCAAGTGTTATCTCGAAAGCACCGGTAACCGTGCCCGTCATATCGCGGCGGCAGCGCAGGACGTATCGGCAGAGAGCGGGGTGAGCATCGGGGTTGCCCCCATGTTCATGGATATCCACCCGCTGAGTTTCCATTTTGACATCCCGGTCTATTCCCAGCATGTGGACGGAGTGGCACCCGGGGCCTTTACCGGTCACGTAACCGCCGAGGCACTGAAACAGGCGGGTGCAAAGGGGGCGCTCATAAACCACTCGGAGCGAAGGCTTACAATAGCCGCTATAGAGGCCGCGATCGGGTCCTGCAGCAGGAACGGCCTTGGGACCGTGGCATGCTCGAACAACGAGGCGACCAGTGCCGCCCTTGCTGCCCTCAAGCCGGACTACGTGGCAATCGAGCCACCTGAACTCATCGGAAGCGGCATATCCGTATCAAAAGCCAACCCTGATATCATCAGGGGGTCGGTTGAAGCCGTGCGGGCCGTGAACCAGGAAGTAAAAATCCTGACCGGAGCCGGCATTCAGTCGGGGGAGTGCGTCAGGATTGCTGTTGACCTCGGGACTGACGGGGTCCTCCTCGCATCAAGTGTCGTGAAGGCCAAAGACCCGGCCGCAGTACTCCGCGACCTCGTTTCGCTGCTGTAAGGATCGCTTCGCTAACCCTTATCTGTGGGTAACCGGGGGTCCGTTCCAGGGACCTTGAAAAGGTAGGGATTGGAGTGGGAGGAGTAAGCCCCCTTCTGTTCATGGCGGCATTCAGCTGTGCGCCATACCTGGGCAGGGACCGGGCCGGCCCGTGTGCCCGTTTTGGCTTGCACCCGCAGGGGTTCACCGTTTCAACGCTTCCAACCCCGTTCAGGCGCGTCAGCGGATGGTCCCGCATCATGGCTCCGGGGAAGGCCGTACCGTTTCTGTGTCATTGCCGTGACTCTCGCCACCCGCACTTGCGTGCGGCTGCGTGCCCGGTGGGTGGGGGGACTTTCCTCAGCAATACCCTCGGTATCACCGTCAGCCGCCCTCTCCCTCTCCTATTATTATTCCTGACGTGGTTATTTACTGTTAATGGAGCTGCTAACCCGGGAGGAAGGCGGACTCGCCGTCAAGCTCGCGCGTACATCGCTTGAACGGACCGTGCGTGGTGACAACGTCCCGTCTCCAGCCATATCCCCGGTCTTCAAGGAGAAACGCGGTGTGTTTGTTACGCTCAGTGTCCGGGGCGCCCTCCGTGGCTGCATAGGCTTTCCCGAGCCGGTACTGCCTCTTGATGAGGCAATTGTGGAAGCTGCGTCTGCAGCAGCGGTGGAAGACCCCCGCTTCATGCCGGTCAGGCCGGATGAGCTTTCATCCATAATGGTAGAGGTAACCGTTCTCACCGTCCCGGAACTGCTGGAAGGGGACCCCCTCGAGCGTCCTTCACGGGTCGTGATCGGAAAACACGGCCTCATTGCACGGGGCAGGGGCCGGAGCGGGCTCCTGCTGCCACAAGTTGCGACAGAGTACAACTGGGAAAGCAGGGAATTCCTGGAACACACCTGTATGAAGGCAGGACTCTCCAGGACCTGCTGGAAAGACCCTGAGGTTCGTTTTTTGACCTTTGAAGGCCAGATTTTTCACGAACCTGTTTAAAGCCATGGGAATTACATTCGAGGTCACCGACAAGGATATCGGTGGCCGTATCGGGAAACTGAAAGTCGGCAACCGGGTACTGCCGACACCGGCCATCCTCCCGGTGATCAACCCCCATGTACCCCTCGTTACACCTGCAGAAATGACCCGGATGGGTGCACGCGGCATCATTACAAACGCGTACATCATCTCCAGGAGCGCAGAGTTCAGGGAAAGGGCGCTTGCTGAGGGGCTTCACTCCCTGTATGATTTTGACGGGGTCATCATGACCGATTCGGGCTCGTTTCAGCTCTCGGTGTACGGGGATATCAGGATCACGAACCGGGAAACAGTGGAGTTCCAGGAGGCTATCGGCTCGGACATATTCGTTCCACTCGACATCCCGACGCCGCCGGATGCTGACCGGGAACGGGCTTGTTCAGAACTTGCCGTTACGATGGGACGGCTTTGGGAGGCCAGGGAAATCTTCGGGGCCGAGGCCCCGATAGCGGGTCCCGTCCAGGGGGGGATGTATCCGGATCTCAGGACTCAGGCGGGTTCAGCAGTCTCTGATGCAGGATTTTCGTTCTGTCCTATTGGCGCGGTTGTCCCGCTCATGGAGAGCTACCGGTACGCCGACCTTGTGGACGTGGTGATGGCCGCAAGGAAAGGGCTGTCTCCTGCCGCATGTGTACATCTCTTCGGTGCCGGGCACCCCTCCATGTTCGCCCTGGCGGTTGCCATGGGGTGTGATGTGTTCGACTCGGCTGCCTATGCCCTGTATGCCCGGGAAGGACGGTACCTTACCGCCCATGGCAGCTACCACCTCCACGAACTGACTACGTTTCCCTGCCCGTGCGAGGTCTGCCGTTCGATGTCCCCCGGCGAGATGCTGAAATCAGGGAACCGTGAGAGGCTTCTCGCCCTTCACAACCTCCATGTCACCTTTACCGAGATTGACCGGATCCACCAGGCGATACTTGACGGTACCCTGTATGACCTCGTGGACGAGCGTTGTCGTTCGCACCCGATGCTGCTCAGGGGGTACCGGCGGTTCCTGAAATACGGCAAGACCCTTGAGACCTCGGACAGGGTTTCGAAACGCCGCTTTTTCTACCGGGGGTCAGAGAGCTGTCTCCGGACCGAAGTTATCCGGTACCATGAATCACTCGTCAGGCTCCCTGAAAACAACCGGGTCCTTATCAGTTTTGACCGTGCGGAGGAGAAAGGATTCGATGCGGTGTATTTTTTCAAACCGCCCTTCGGCCCGTACCCGCAGGAGATGTCCGAGACCTTCCCTATTGGACAGAGTGAGATCCCTGACTGGGACGAGGAAATGGTACGAACCGGGTGTCTTGGGATTTTAAAGTTCATGAAATCGCACCCCTCTTCCGGGATCACGGTCCGGTGCGATCCCCTGTGGGATGGTGTGGTCACCGCCGTTTGTCCTGGTGTAAAGGTGATACATCCATGAAACTGCCTGACTTCAGGTCGCGTGACGGTTTTGCACGTACCGGTTCCATAGAGGTGAATGGCAGGCGGCTCCGTCTTCCCGGGATTATCGACCCTGCGGATGAGTTCCCGGGGATTTTCACATCACCGCCTCAAAACATCCCCCTTAGTGCGAAGGCGGGGTATGCTGCCGGGAAAGACCCGGCCTGTACAGGAAGTCCCGCCATCATCCATCCGGCCGATCTCAATGCTGCCCTGGGGGACGGGGTCCTGCTCGTCCCGAACTGGCATACGGTCCTCGATGACCCCCACCGGTTCGTCAGAACGCTCTACCGGATGAAATCACTTCATCCGCCAGATGTGGCATGGTATGCTCCGGCATGTGCCCTTCCCTCGAACCTTCACCTGTTGAGTTACTGTGGTTTTGACCTCTTTGACTGGACCGCGGTCGACCTCTGCACGGCCCGGCAAGAATACTGCCTTCCTGAAGGAATTTTTCCCCGTGAAACGATGGATGAGGGCCTGTGCGGGTGCGAGGGGTGCAGGGACGGCGACCTTTGGATGCATAACCGGGCCGCACTCACCCAGGAATGCGCTCACATCATCCATGCGATCGCTATGCAGCAGCTCCGGGACCTCGTCGAGTCCCGCTCCCGGTATTTCCCCTCGCAGGTATCAGTATTCAGGCTCATGGACCAGGAATACTCGACCCTTGAGACCTCCGTACCGGTTTCCAGAAAGGGGGTGATGCGTTTCACCTCGGGAGACTCGCTGGCGCGGGTTGAGGTTCGCCGGTTCATGGAACGGGTCGTCCAAAGGTATATCCCTCCGAGGAATGATGTCGCTGTCCTGCTTCCCTGTTCTGCAAAAAAGCCCTATTCCTTATCGAAAAGCCACCAGAAGTTTATAAAGGCCGTGGACAGGCGCGCCCACGAGATTATCCTCACGTCCCCTCTGGGGCTCGTCCCCCGGGACATTGAACTCTGCTACCCGGCAGCCCGGTACGATGTCCCCGTCACCGGGTACTGGGACCACGAGGAGCGTCATGTCATCTCCTCGCAGATCGCCGACTAT
>CAZGXZ010000011.1:0-25587 GCA_964530035.1 uncultured Methanoregulaceae archaeon | reverse complement strand
GTCCTTTCAGGCATTGACAAGGAGCTGGTCGGGAACTCGGCAGCGAATATCGAACATGCGACCAAGATCCGGAACCGTGACCCCCGCGTGTTCCAGGATGGAATATACCTTGTAAAGAAGGCGTGATGGCGATGGTGGGTGAAACAAGACGACTGTTACGCGTCCGTGACCGGAAAGGAGCCCGGTTCAAACGGGACGGTTTCGGGAAGAAGAAACAGATCTCTTCATCCTGGAGAAGGCCGAGAGGCAACCATAACAAGCAGAGACTTCAGAAAAAGGCAAAGGGCCCGCTCCCGACTCCCGGGTACGGAAGTCCCATTGCGGTCAGGAACCTCCACCCAAGTGGTTACGCCGATATCCTGGTGTTCACACCTGCCGACATCGGGGCACTCGACCCTGCTGTCCATGCGGTCAGGATAGGCGGGACTGTCGGGATGAAAAAGCGCCTTGATATCCAGCAGAAGGCTGAAGAGGCAGGGTTCAGGGTCCTGAACATCAGGGCTGCACCGGTTAAGGCGGCGGTCCCGGAGACGTCAGAAGAGACCGAGGAGGAAGATGATGACTGATATCACCTCCCAGCGGCGCATTGCTGCAAGCCTCCTCAAGTGCGGGGTGAACCGCGTCTGGTTCGACCCGGAAAGGATCTCCGACATCAAGGACGCCATCTCACGCGAGGACGTTCGCGGTCTCATCGGGGAAGGCGCTATCGATGACCGGCAGAAGGTCGGTGTCAGCCGTGGAAGGGCCAGGGCGCGTATAGCCAAGCGTGCATATGGCCACTGCAAGGGACCTGGGCGCAGGAAAGGAGCCGCGGGTGCCAGGAATCCCTCCAAGAGGGCATGGATACAGAAGATCAGGGCGATCAGGAAGACACTGGTCGAGCTGAGAGCTGACGGGACGCTTGACCCGCATTCATACCGGCTCCTCTACCGGCGCGCTGCCGGTGGACAGTTCAGGAACGTGGCCCACCTGAAAGCTCATGTCGAACTGCTCGCAGGGAGGCGCTGAAATGGCATACGGGACCAATTACTTTGTTCCGTTCCGGAGACGCCGGGATGGAAAGACCAATTACAGGAAACGGACAGGTCTTGTATCAGGCGACCGCCCGCGGATGGTGGTCAGGAAGACCAACCGGCATATCATCGTCCAGATGGTGACTGCCGCAATGGAAGGCGATTACACGCTGGTATCAGCAAATTCAAAGGAGCTCGTCCAGTTCGGATATGCCGGAGGGTTGTCATCAACGCCTGCGGCATACCTTACGGGCATGCTGTTTGCCGTCCGGGCCCTCAACGCCGAAAATAATGCGGCTGTGCTGGATATCGGGCTTCACCGCGCCAAGAAGGGCGCACGGGTCTTTGCCGCACTGAAGGGTGCGGTCGAAGCCGGCCTCGATGTCCCGCATGGAGAGGACATACTGCCGTCCGAGGAACGCATCAGGGGAGAGCACATCGTCGCCTATGCACCTGAACGAGCTGCAAATCTCGTTGCAAACGTCAAGGAAACGGCTGATGCGATCATGAGGGAGCTGAAGTAACATGGCATACGAAAAGGAAGAGTGGGTCCCTCTTACAGGACTCGGCAAACTGGTCGCTGCCGGGGAGATCGCGAGCATCGATGATGTCCTCCTCAGTGGCAAACCCATCAAGGAGCCCCAGATCGTCGAGACGTTCATCCCCGACCTCGTGGATGAGGTCCTTGATATCGAGATGGTCCAGAGGATGACCGACTCCGGAAGGAGGGTCAAGTTCAGGGCGGTTGTCGTAGTGGGCAACCGGAACGGGTACATCGGGTTCGGACAGGGCAAGGACAACCAGGTCGGCGATGCTATCAAGAAGGCGATCACCGATGCAAAGACGAACCTGATCCGGGTCAACCGTGGCTGCGGCAGCTGGGAATGCGGCTGCGGCACCGATCACTCGATCCCGATGCAGGTCGAAGGCTCCGCAGGGAGCGTCAGGGTCACCCTGAAACCCGCACCACAGGGGATCGGGCTTGTGACTGGGGACGTCTCAAAGAAGGTTCTGGAACTTGCAGGCATCCGTGACGTGTGGGTATTCTCGCGCGGTCAGACCCGTACGACGATTAACTTTGCAAAGGCAACCTTCAACGCTTTAAAGGCCACGAACATGGTCAGGATCGGCGGGGGGAAGCGGTAAGATGTATGCTGTGGTTCAGGTCCGCGGAACCGTGAAGACACGGAGCGAGATCAAGGACACGTTGAAGATGCTGAGGCTGCATCACATCAACCACTGCGTCTTCGTCCCGGATACCCCGGCCTATGCCGGAATGATCCGTAAGGTCAAGGACTATGTCGCATACGGCGAGGCTGATATCGCTACGATCGAAGCAATCCTCAAGACCCGGGGCCGGCTTGTCGGTGACCGTCACCTGAGTGACGAGTATGTCCGGGAGAACTCGACGTATGAGGGCATCAGAGGATTTGCCGAGGCTCTGTCCCGCGGCGAGGCACGGCTCTCGGACCTGCCCGGTCTGAAACCCGTGCTCAGGCTTCACCCGCCGAGAAAGGGTTACCAGACGACAAAGAGGACATTCCAGCAGGGAGGGGCTCTCGGTTATTATGGAAACGAGATCAACCATCTTCTGCATGCGATGAGGTGAATCTGGAATGCCGGTTAACAAACGCTCAAAATACCGGGGATCCCGGACCTGTGGAGGAGGGACCCATAAGAACAGGAGAGGCGCGGGGAACAGGGGAGGCAGGGGCCGTGCCGGCCACCGTGACCACCGGTTTACCCACTTCCTCCTGGCAGGCGAGGTCCACAACGGGAAAAACGGGTTCATCAGTATTGCAAAGCCCGTCGATGATGTCATAGACATCGGTGACATTGACCAGGCCGTTCCTGACCTGGTGGCCATGGGATATGCCATGATGGACGGTGACACCGTTTCCCTTGATGCATCCCGCATAGGAATTGACAAGGTCCTCGGCGGAGGAAGGGTTACGCGGAAGATGCAGATCACTGCCCGGGCATTCTCGGAGCAGGCAAAGGCAAAGATCGAGGGATTGGGCGGTCAGGCACTGACCTCCTGATCCCCCAGTTTCCGGGTGACACACAATGGGAAGCTTCCTCGACTCAATGGAACCAATCCTGGCGAAGATGCCTGCCGTAAAGCCACCGGAAGGGCATGTTCACTTCAAGAACAAGCTGATCTGGACGGCGGTAATCCTCATCATATACTTCATCCTCTCGAACATCCCCCTCTTCGGGCTTGCACCGGACTCCCAGGATATTTTCCTCTATTACCGGGCCCTTCTTGCCGGCTCGAGCGGCTCGATCATCCAGCTCGGTATCGGTCCGATCGTCACGGCCTCCATCGTCCTGCAGCTGTTAAAGGGAGCGGATATCCTCCATATTGATACATCCGAGGCACGTGGCCAGGTCATGTACATGGGCCTGCAGAAGGTCTTCATCTTCGCCATGATCATTATCGAGGCGGCTCCGAACCTCGTCGGCGGGTTCCTCAAGCCCGACCCTGCGATAGCAAACGCATTTTTCGGTGGTAACCTCTTCCTGCTGTCATTCATCATATTCCTCCAGATCTGTCTTGGAGGCGTCCTCATCTTCCTCATGGACGAAGTGGTGACCAAGTGGGGTATAGGCTCCGGTGTCGGTCTCTTCATCATAGCCGGGATATCCCAGGCACTCGTAAACGGCTTTATCAACTGGACGGCCGTCAGTGACCCCTACCCCGTAGGGTTCTTCCCGAGGTTGATAGCAATCGGCATATCGGGAGGCAATTACCTCCAGTACTTCGGTACTGACCTCCTGGCGTTCATAACAACGATAGCGATCTTCCTGATCGTCGTGTATGTCGAGTCCACGAGGATCGAGATCCCGCTCGCCCATGCACAGGTGCGTGGTGCACGGGCACGATTCCCCGTGAAGCTGATCTATGCCAGCGTCCTGCCGATGATCCTGGTGCGGGTCCTGCAGGCGAACATCCAGATGCTTGGAATGTTCCTTTCAAACATGGGCATAACCATCCTGGGTAAATTCGAGGGGCAGACCCCGGTATCCGGCCTGATGTACTACCTCGCCCCCATAAACGGTCCATCGGACTGGATGTGGTGGATAACCGACCTCGGGCATGCTCCATGGGAGGTCCTCATCAGGATGGGTGTCGATATCGTTTTCATGGTCGTTGGGGGCGCCATCTTCGCCCTGTTCTGGGTCAAGACCGCAGGTCTCGATTCTTCTGCCGTGGCCCGGCAGATCCAGAACAGCGGCATGTCGATTCCCGGGTATCGTCGTAACCCACAGATCCTCGAGAAATATCTCGAAAGATATATCCCCCGGGTAACGGTAATAGGTGGTGTATTCATCGGGGTACTCTCCGTATTCGCGAACCTCTTCGGAGTAATCGGAGCGGTCAGCGGTACCGGGCTCCTCCTGACGGTCAGTATCACCTACCGGTTGTACGAGGAGATTGCGAGCCAGCAGATCATGGAAATGTACCCCTTCATGAGGACGTTCTTCGGCAAGGAATGAGTTATGAAAGGGCGGAAGGTCATTATCACCGGAGTACCTGGCGTTGGCAAGACCACGGTCATTACATCAGCAATGGAAAAGCTGGCTTCCGAGGGTATCACGTACCAGGCCATCAACTTCGGATCATTCATGTTTGAGGTAGCGCAGAAGGAGAATATCGTGAAGGACCGTGACGAGATGCGCAAGCTCGACCGGGATACACAAAAAAGACTTCAGCAACTTGCTTCACGGGCCATCGCAAATATCTCCGGAAATGTCATCGTGGACACCCACGCCTCAGTGAAAACACCGAAAGGCTACCTCGCCGGGCTTCCCGAGTGGGTCCTCCGGGAACTGATGCCCGACATGATTGTCCTTGTAGAGACTGATAATGACCAGATCCTCATCCGGCGGTTGTCTGATGAGTCCCGAGAGCGGGACAAAGAGGGTTCCCGTTCAATTGACGGACACCAGCAGTTCAACCGTTCGATCGCCGCATCGTATGCGATGCTCACCGGCTGCACGGTCAAGATCATAACGAATGCAGACCACCTCCTCGATGTTGCCGTCTCTGATATGGTCGAGGCACTCAGGTGACACAATAATGGACTTAGGGAAAAACGGGGGGTATATCGCCCTTCTCGTTGCATTCGGGATGATTTTGATCTCCAGTATGCAGAATGTCAGGGATTCCATCGGAATAGCCCTGAACGGGGTCTTCGGGCCATTGATCGATACGTACCAGATCCCCTTTTACATCCTCATCATCATTCTCTCATCGATTACTGCACTCTATTCGTCTATAATCCAGAAATACACCATCGATTACGAGAAAATGAAGAAAAACCAGGAAGTGATGAAGGAGTTCCAGAAGGAGTACCGGGAAGCGATGCTCTCCCAGGATGAAAAAAGGATCAAGAAGCTGGACGCGAAAAAGGACAAGATGATGAAGGACCAGCTGGAAATGTCGCAGCAACAGTTCAAGCCGATGGCTTACATCCTTGTCCTCACCATCCCCCTGTTCTTTTTCCTCATCTACCGGTTGTCAACCATCAATGAAACCATCATCATGCCGTTTTTTGGTTCTCAGAACCTTACAAACCCGGTTCTGGCGATTGTTCCGGTCTGGATGCTCTGGTACTTCATCTGTTCCATAGCCATCAGCCAGGTCATCAGGAAGTCGCTTGATATCGGGGGACTTTGATGCGGATTACCATCAGCGGTCTTCCCGGGAGCGGGACAACCTCGCTCGCCCGCCACCTTTCATCAGAGCATAGTTATGCACTTATCTCTGCCGGAGAGGTCTTCAGGCAGATGGCTTCTGAAAGGGGTATGAGCCTTGCTGAGTTCGGTGCGCTGGCGGAGCGGGACCCGGCCATCGACCACCTCATCGACGACCGCCAGAGAGAGACCTCCCTCCAGAAGGATGACATCATCGCTGAAGGCAGGCTTTCCGGATGGATGATCCATGAGGCCGACCTTAAGATCTGGCTGTACGCTCCCCTTGCATGCCGTGTGCGGAGGATCCTGGTCCGTGACCAGATTACCGACGAAAGAGAGGCCCTCCGCACAACCGAAGAGAGGGAGCGGTGCGAAGCTGAACGGTACAGGACATATTATAACATTGACATCAGAGATTTAACCCGGTACGACCTTGTCCTGAATTCTGAACGGTGGAGTGTCGACCAGTTGGGGGCAATTGTCAATACCGCCCTCGCTTTTATCAGCAAGTCCTCTGCATAAGAACCCATGGGCTCCCTGACCGGGGTCCCGCCGGATCCAAATGGTACAGCTTCAAGTGCTACGGCGCGGATTTCGGTATGAGGCGGTAGTGTTTGGCGAGAGCATCCAGGCGTCCACCTGTCGGAGAGGTACTACGGCGCATGCCGAGGGCCGGGCTTGGCGGTGGCGGGGCCCTGAAATCACCCGATATGCAGGAAGAAGCGGTCGCGCTTATCCAGGAAGCATTTGATAATGGTATCCGTTTTTTTGACACCTTAAAAACTGAGTCCTCCAGTGAACACTACCTTGGAGCTTTTCTGAAAGGGCTCGGGCGTGCACGCGAAGAGGTCTTTATCTCAGGCAGGTCGGCCTGCAGGACATATGACGGGGCGATGTCAGATCTCGAGGGCACGCTCCAGGTCCTGGGCATCAGGCACCTTGACCTCTGGCTTATGCATGATGTACGGACCATGGCGGAGATACGGGCGCTGGGGAAGCCCGGGGGAGCCCTGGAAGCGTTCATCGATGCGAGGGCAGCCGGTGTTGTCCGGTACGTAGGAATAGCAGGCCATTACGACCCGGGGGTACTCACCTACGCTGTCGACAACTGGCCTCTTGACACCGTCGTCATACCGGTGAACCCCGTGGAAACGGTGCTTGGTGGTTTTCTTGATATGACTGTCGATGGGGCGCTTCGTCGGGGTATTGAGATCATCGGGACGAAGACCCTTGGCGGAGGCCATTTCATCTTCCCTGGTGCCGGTATAGACCCAGGGGTGCTCTTCCGGTTCGCCCTGTCCCATCCGGTTGCCATGATCGTTGCCGGGTGCTCTTCCCGGGCTGAAGTGCAGGCCCTCGCCTCGGCAGCAAAGGACCCTGCTCCCATGACCGTTGGGCAACAGGAGGCGCTGGTCGAAAAATTCAGGCCGCAGGCGGAGAAGCTGGCATACTACCGCGGGAACCTCTGATCGCTATCATGAAGCTCACCGTCCTCGTGGACAACAACACGCTGACCGACCTGTATTTCTCAGGGGAGCCCGGTTTCTCCCTTTTTATTGAGTCGGAAGACTTTTCAGGGCTTTTTGACGTCGGGTACTCCGGCTGCTTTCTTATAAATGCACAAAAAGCCGGGATAGACGTCTGTGACTGTGATTTCATTGCGTTCTCCCATGGTCATGCAGACCACACCTGGGGGCTCTCCTACCTGCTGTCACACCGCTTCGAACAGATGGTCAACGGAAAAACCCTGCGGTCACCGGTATTTTATGCGCACCCCGATGCATTCCTCTCACGGACGGCACATGGTCTCCCCGAGGTCGGGATGCTTGTTACCCGGGAGAGGCTGGAGGTCCACGGCACGGTCGTAACCTCACGAAATCCGGTCTTTATCCGGGAAGACCTGGTTTTTCTCGGGGAAATCCCGGGGCAGGCTGGTGCTGGTGCCCCCGGGGAGAGCGGGAGACGGTATGTCAGGAAAAATGGAGACCTGGAAGAAGACCCTCTGGCGGATGATACCGCACTGGTCTGGCGTGGAAAAAAAGGGCTTGTCATCATGACAGGGTGCAGCCACGCGGGGATATGTGCAATCGTTGAATATGCATGTACCGTGTGTGGTGATGACCGGGTCCAGGACATCATCGGGGGTTTCCACCTCTTCAGGACTCCCGCCGGGGATGTACAGCACATCGGCGCCACCCTGGCAGCCCGAGGGGTGACAACCGTCCATCCCTGCCACTGTACAGGATCGGACGCCCGTTCCATCCTGTCAGGGTCCCTCGACGTGAAGGAAACCGGGGCCGGGATGGTACTGACCTATACCTGATGGCGTTCTATCCGTTCATATACTGAAGAATCCAATAGTACTCCCATTATCAGGGCTTCCCGGGCCCTTACCTGGACATCATTCCCACATGACGAAGATACCGTTTGAGGTCCGCCGTATCCGGACTGGCGATGAGGACGAGATAATCCGCCTGTACAAGGAGGGCGGCTGGTGGAGCGAGGGTTTTGACGAGCCCTCCCTTGGAGGCCTGATCAGGGGCAGCTATGCATTCCTTGTTGCCACAGATTCCGTTTCCGGGAAGATCCTTGGAATGGGCAGGCTGATCTCCGACGGGGCATCAGATGCCTACATCCAGGACGTCATCGTGTTCCCTGAATTCCGTGACCAGGGTATTGGAATGGCGGTCGTCCAGGAGTTGCTGAACATCTGCAGGGAGAACGGCATAGGCTGGATAGGGCTGATAGCAGGGCCCGGGACCGAATACTTTTACACGCGTGCCGGTTTCAGGCGCATGGGTGGTTTTGTACCAATGCTTTTCGAAGGGAGGTGATGGTCCCGTGTTGAGCAGGGAAGATTTCAGGCCGGTGACCCTTGGAGACTACGCACTTTTTAAAAAACATTACCACGAATACCCCCAGGTCCACAGTGACAATACCTTTGCAAACATGGTCTGCTGGAACCATTATGCGAACTATTCCTATGCGTACCTGAACGGTTCCGTCATTCTCGCGAGTACGATCGAGGGCAGGACCCGTTACAGAACTCCTATCGGGCCTCCTGATGCGACCTTGTTCCTTGACGTATGCAGGCTGGCCCTGGAGTCCGGGGACGAGCAGCCGCTCGTCCTCATTGACAGTCTCAAGCGCGAGTGGGTGAAACATGCCTTCCCCGACCTCCCCCTCGTACCGGCCCGCGAATACTATGAATATGTCTACCGGGCCACCGACCTCGCCAACCTGGAAGGCAAGAAGTATTTTAATATCCGTCGTCAGGTGAATAAATTCAGAAAACGGTGTCCCTATACCAGTGAGCCCCTCGATGATGGCAACATCGACGAGGTCAGGGAGTTCCTTTCCCGGTGGTGTGAGTGGAAAGGCTGTGACGAGGACTCACTTCTTGCGCATGAGCGGGACGCCGTCTTTTTTGGTATCGACCACTACCGGGAGATCGGGTTGTCCGGGCTTGTCATACGCGTGAAAGGCGTCGTGAGCGCGATATCCCTCTTCGAGCGGCTGAATGTAACCACTGCGGTGGTCCATTTTGAAAAAGGCCTCTCTGACTGCCCTGGGATTTACAAGGCGGTGAATGCCGAGACGGCAGCCCTCCTTGCCCCGCGGTTTACCTACGTCAACAGGGAGAGTGATATGGGCATTCCCGGGTTGAGGGAGGCGAAGGTGAGATACCACCCCCACCACCTGGTGGAGGCATATCGGATCAGGCACGGCGACCTGGAAACGTTCTGTAGCCGCGGGGGTATTGAACACAGGGCTGAGGCCTGATCATTCCATGGTTCAGACCGGTGGCTCAGGTGCGCGGCAGGTCCCCCCTCTCCCGTGTGCCGGATCAATAAAGGATAATCCTGTCTTTATCGTCTGATCCATGGCACGAGGTGTCATAATAATTCTCTCTCTTTTGTGAGGCCATTTTTGGATTATTCATGACAAAAATGGACATTTTTTGATTTCGGCCTGGGAAAAGTTTAAGATAGGTGAATATACACCTATTTCTCAACCAATCGGGAAACCGGTGGCTATCCGAAGAGGAGTGATGAAACAATGCTTGCAATGAAACAGGAAATGGCTATCCCCAAAACGTCTGACGAGAAGGTCATCGAAGCGTTCAGGAGATCGAACGCCTGGGGACTGGTCGTAAATGTGGACCTAAAAGGCTGCAACCCGGAGACCATCAGAAATCCGGACAAGATCCACGAGTTTATCGTGAAACTGTGCGATTTCATTGACATGAAACGTTTCGGGGAGCCGACAATAGTTCATTTCGGCCAGAACGACCGTGTAGCCGGGTACTCCATGATGCAGCTCATCGAGACTTCCCTGGTTTCAGGCCACTTCGCGAACGATACCAATGCAGCATACCTTGATATATTCAGCTGCAAGGAGTATCCCCCGGAAAAGACCGCACGGTTTTGCCAGGACTTCTTCGGGGCAGCCCACATGGACTACAACACCGTTATGAGGAAGTAGAGGGCAGAGTACCCGTTCCTCGTATATTCAGTAATATATCACCAGAACCCGGGAAAGGGCGTTTCCCCCCTCCTCCCGTTCTTTTTAAAGACCATGCCCGCTCCCCTTGCCAGATTGCCTGGCCTGTGACTGCAGTGTCAGGGGACTGGTTCCAGGGCTTTTATTACCCTCTTTTCAAACCAACCGCGTATTACAGCATATGCCGATATAAAACCCGCGTCAAGATACAAAGCCCCGGCCACTGCCTCAAGGCTTTCCGCGAGGACATAGGGCTGCTGTCGTGCACCCTGTTTTTCCTCGCCCGCACCCAGGCGGAGCGCCGGGCCGATCCCAAGGTCACGGGCTATCTCTGCAAGGAGCTCCTCCCGTTCAAGTTCACGCTTGGACCGGGTGATCTGATCAGGGGTCGAGGCCCCTGCCCTCATCAGGAGGTCCACGAGGCTCAGGCGGATGACCGAGTCCCCGAGGGTCGCAAATGCATCCTGGTCTTCACAAGCCGTACCCCTTTGCCGGGATTCGATTGCATACGCCTTGCGGGTCAGGGCCCGCAGGAGGAGCCCGGCATCCGTGAACCGGTACCCGAGATGTTCCTCGACCGTGGCGGTGTTCATAACGGGGCACCCGCAATGAGCCCGAATATCCCCTGGGACATGATTTTTATGGCAATAGCCGCAAGGAGCATCCCAAGGACCTTCCCCATCACGTCGGTAACAACGTCACCGAGGCGCCTCTGGATAGGGTCAGCAAACCTGAGGATGACCCAGGTGGCGATCAGGGACAGGGTGATGGCCCCGAAGGTGATGGGTATTCCGTACTCCTTCGAGAGGAGCAGGACGTTCGTGATCGTCCCTGGTCCGCAGAGCAGGGGAGTTCCTATCACCACACCGGCCACCGTGTGGGAATGGTCTTTCGCACGCCCGATCTCAATGCCGAGCGCCTCCTGGATACCCAGAATAAAGAGGAGGAATCCACCTGCCACCTGGAAACTTGAAAATGTGATGCCAAGGATGTCGAAGATGATGAAATTAAAGAACAGGAAGATGTACATCAGCGCCCCTGCCACGGCCACGGCGATGAGCGCCTGGTGATTCACCTCGCCGGGGGAAAGCCCCCTGGTCATCGCGGCAAAGATCGGGACCGACAGGAGGGGGTTGAGTATGACAAAGAGCGCCCCGAACGAGTAGGCAAGGGATGTCAAGAAATCGCTCATATGTTCGTACTTATTCGATATCCTCATTGTTAAACCCGGTGGAGAAATCATCAGGGCTGTCATTTTCCTGTATTTCCCAGGTCACCGGAACCGCCAGGGCTGTGTTGCGGAGAGGTGTGTCACTCGTGCCAGGCATTATTTCAAGAGAGCCCGGGTTTTTACCGCCCCCCCTCTGTCGGAAGGGTAA
The DNA here is from genome assembly GCA_964530035.1 of uncultured Methanoregulaceae archaeon. Taxonomy (GTDB): domain Archaea; phylum Halobacteriota; class Methanomicrobia; order Methanomicrobiales; family Methanospirillaceae; genus KLAP105. The sequence goes on along the minus strand of CAZGXZ010000011.1, from coordinate 13,991 downwards.
AGGGTTGTCTCGGTCAGGCAAGGCCACCGCGTGCCACGCTCCTTGCAAGGACGAGCACACCTATGAGGGAAACGATGATAACGGCAACGGTGAGGAGGAGGAAATTATCACGGACTGCGGGCATGGTGCCAAGGACATATCCCCCGAAAAGGAATGCTCCTATCCAGAGGACTGCTCCTGTGATGCTGAAGAGGAAGAACCTCCGGTAGCTCATAGCCCCGATCCCGGCAAGGAACGGTACGAATGTCCTGAAAAGGGGAAAAAACCTGGCGATGATGAGCGACCAGCCGCCGTACCGCTCGTAGAAGGCATGAGTCCGGTCATAGTACTCCTTTTTGAGAAACGGGATCCCCCGCTCAAAGAGACCTATACCGACCAGCCTGCCGAGCAGGAAATGGAAGGTGTCCCCGATACATACCGCCGCCAGGATTACTGCCGCGATGAACCATATGTTGAGACCACCATAGGCTGCAAAAGCACCGGTTATAAAGAGGAGCGTGTCTCCGGGGAGGTAGGGAACAAGGATGAACCCGGTTTCAGGGATGAAGGCGAAGAAGAGGAGGAGCCATGGGATAATCCCGCCCTGCTGAAAGAATACGAGGATGGTCCGGTCGAAATGGACAACCGTATCGGCAAAGGGGCCGATGAGATCGATCATGGGGGGTCTGCTCCCGGCGATCTGATGCAACCGGGTGCGTATATGTTGGGAGGGATCGGTTATGTCAGTAGCTCCGGCCGTGTGAGGACCCGGGAGTCATCACCCTCTCCTGTCGACGAGCCTCCTGGGCCGTCCCTTGACATGGGACAGCTCAAGACCGCCTGGAGGTGCATAATGGAAGACGACCTTGAAGGAGCCGTCTGCATGGGCCTGCGAGAGCCTCGGCCGGTGTTTCAGGAACGATCCGAGGAAGGCCTCCTCGATTATCCGCGTGTTCACCTCATCCTGCCGTACCGTCTCCATGCTGACACGGAGGGTCACTTCCCCCGCATCCTCCCCTCCATAGACAAATGCTTCGTACTCCCCGGTGAGCCAGGTGAGGTTCTCCCTCTGGAACACTCCGCGTTCTATATCGACCCGGTTGAAGGGAGTTTCGAATACCCAGAGGGTTTCAGCCTCCCGCTGCGGGTTCAGGATGCGCATGTGCGTCCTTCCGCAGGCACATGGTTTCCGTGAAATAACCACGGTCGTGTCGTCGGTGTCATAGTTCAGCAGGAGCGTTCCGGATTTTCCTCCCGGAGGGAGGAGGGTCGTCAGGACGATCCGGCCGCATTCGCCTTCAGGGACGAACGACTGCATCCCCGGGTCATAGATGTCCATGTGGACGAGGTCCTCAGGGACGTGGAGGCCGTTCATCTGCTCGCACTCGCCGCACATCGTCCCTTCAGTGGAACCGTAGGTATTGTAGACAGGAAGGTCATATACTTCAGACAGGTACTCCCTCGCCTCGGGGGCGAAGGACTCTCCTCCGACGATCAGTCGTTCAAGGGAGGTCTGGGAGGGGTTGATACCTCCCGACCGCATCCGTTCGGCAAGGTGAAGGAGCTTGAACACGCTCCCTACGATGGCGGTCGGGTTGTACGAGGTATACAGGCGAAGGGGAAAGGTGCATTTTCCTACCGGGATGATGCTGACGCCAATATCACGCGCCGCGAGGGTCATCGTGTTTGCGCCGACGTTCATACCATAGCTGGCACAGACGATCAGCCTGTCTGAAGAGGATAATCCCTGTGAAACAAAAATCCTGGCGTATTTTTCAGCGTACCTCCTCCAGTCCTCCCAGGTCAGGAAGAAACTCTTCGGAGTGCCCGAGGTACCGCTTGTCTCATGGACGGTGAAGATATTTTCCCATCCGGCAGACATGAAACGGAAGTCCGGTGTCTCGGGGGGCTGGTTCTGTCGTATGGTCTGGCTGCTGATGATGGGGAGTTCGATCAGGTCCTCGTGTGCCTTGATGTCCTTTGGATCGATGGAATGGCTTCGAAAATAGGAACGGTAAAAGGGAGAGTGTTCCGCTGCATACCTGGCCGTGTATGCGATGCGTTCGTCAATGACGGAATCGAGGCCGTCACGGTCCATGGTTTCTATTTCCCGGTTGAAATACCTGCTCCCGTCCATTTTTATCCATCCATACCCTGCCTGGTGCCTGGAGCCAGGGTCACGGTGTACGAACCTTGTCCTGCAAGGGAAAAATGGTTATGTTTGGTATAATGGATTAAAAAGGCCCTCAAATACGGTACTATTTTTGGAATCTCCTGGAAAATCCCGAAAAAAGTCCGAGGATGCCTGCAATCATCAGGGCTACCACTGCGAGGGAGATGATAATGATGGCAATGACGATGATACCGAAGTTATCCTTGACAATGGGTATGTTGCCGAACAGGTATCCTGCAAGCGTGAAGGTGATTACCCAGGCAATCCCTCCTACGACATTGAAGACGATGAACCGGGAGTAAGTCATCTCGCCGAGCCCGGCCAGGAACGGAGCGAAGGTACGGACGATGGGGACAAAACGTGCGATTACAATGGTCTTGCCACCATACCGGGCAAAGAAGTCATGGGTATGTTCGAGGTGCGACTTTTTCACGAAGGGGATCTGGTAGTCGAAGATCCGCATGCCGATGTTCTTTCCTATCCAGTAGTTGACGGTGTCGCCGAGGATGACGGCAACAGAAAGGATAAGGATCACCTCAGGCAGGTTCATCTGCCCGACCGCTGCAAGGGCCCCGATGACAAAGAGCAGGGAGTCCCCCGGGAGATACGGGGTCACCACGAAACCGGTTTCGGCAAAAAATATGAGAAAGAGCAGGCCGTAAATCCACGGCCCGTAGGCCTCGATGAACGCCGGGAGGTATTTCTCGAAATGGAGGACAAGGTCAATCAGGGGTGGGAGGGCGTCAAGCATGGTAGGATAGGTATTGGGTGCCGGAGATCAAATGCTTTTCATCCTGTGTCTCCCGGGTACCCGGGGATTTTTCATTGTCGTGGGACAGCAGGGCCAGCCGTTTACGGTTTTTTTAGAATCAGAATGCAGGTTTCCCGGAACCCCGTCCGGGAAAAGAAGGTTATGCCGTTTATCTTTCCTGATACCACTACAAGGGAGCATGAATGTTCCCTCCTTTTTCCTGAGTAGATGGAACCAGGGTATTCATCCAGGACCCTCATGAATCAATGGTGGTTGGCTGGGATGCATGTTGCCCGGAAGTTCTGGAGTTTCGCAACGCCTAACAGCTGCATCCGGCATGAATGGATGCCCCTGTTGGCATGATGAATACCTTTATTGACGCAGGTGGGCATGAGTTCTATGTGGTGGAGGGCATGGCATGGTCCGGGCCTTCCTGCCACGTTTCAGAACAGGCAGGTCACCAAATGGTTGTAAAACGGTACCGCTGCAAGCTCTGCGGATATATTTATTCACCTCTCAGGGGTGAGCCCCACAACGGCATCTCTGCCGGGACCGAGTTCGAGGATCTTCCGGATACCTATGTCTGTCCGGTCTGTGGTATGGAAGGAAAAGGGAAGATCGGAAAATGGGGCTTTGACGAATGGGCTCCGACGAAGTTCAGGTGTGTCATCTGCGGATATGTATATGACCAGAAGCGGGGAGAACCCCACAATGGAATTAAGGCGGGTACTCCTTTTGAAGAGCTTCCTGATGATTACAAGTGTCCGGTGTGTTTTGCCGATACGAAGATTACAAAAAGTATGGGTAAAGTAGGCAGGACCCAGTTTGAACCGCTGGATACGGACTGAGCAGAAACCTTTCAGCCAACGGGAACCCCTCAAAGGGATTTTCGTTTCATATCCTGCTTTTCCCGGGTAGTCAGTTTCCACCACCCGCTTTCCTTGGCATGAAAATGATTATCATAGTGACGGGGCGGATGCTCATGACCCTTGTATCATTTTTATTGCCTGGCGTGCCGAATGGCGGACCTCGGGGTCATCCTCCCCGATGATGAACCGTTCAAGACCGGCGACCGCATCGTCATCCCCGAGTTTCCCGATGGCCTGTGCGATCTCGGACCTGACCTTCTCCCTGCTGTCAGCCAGGTGACCGATGAGGGGTTCGACCGCTTTTGGGTCACCTATCTCGCCAAGGGCCCATGCAGCACCCTGCCTGAGCCACCGGTCAGGGCTGTCAAGGCACCTGATGAGCGGGTCGACTGCCATGGGGTCCCTGAGTTTCCCAAGCGCCCTGACAATGACGTATGCAATTTCAGGTTCTGCCCTTGATAACAGGTCGATGAGAGGTCCCGTTGCTCTCTGGTCACCGATCCTGCCGAGGGATTCGATGGCCCTTGTCTGGTATGATTGGTTTTCATCGTTGACCTGGTTGAGGATGACCTGGAAGTTTCGCTCGTCCAGGGTCTCGCGGTCAAGCTTTTTCCCAAGGGGCGGGGAATCCGTGCCGGAGTCAGTGTTCTCCACGGTTGAGGATAGCACACAGCCTGATAATAAATCTTTTTAAAAAAAAGATTAGATGAGTTTGAAGAACGGGTGGGTCTCGGACGCACATTCGGTGCCGAGCTGCCTCGCCGCCTCAAGGATGGTGATGTCGGCGTATGCCTGAGCCGTCATCATAGCTTCCACGTTCTCGATCGGACCGTACATAATGAGGTCCGCTCCGAGCGTGCTGGCGATCAGGTTGCAGCCGATATCGGGTGCTGACCATGCCGCCTGGATGACGCCGTCCATGCCTCCCTGGTAGTGGTGGAGGAGCTGCTCGGTGTAGAGGTCCTTGCCCTTCAGGCTCTCGGCGAGCTTCGAGGGGTTCTTCTTCGAGCCTTTCCACCTCTTGAGCCAGGTCCAGGACACGGTCATGTTGTGGTATGCCCCACCAGTGGGGTACCCGTGGATTGCCTTGCATGCAAGGATCTCACGGTATGATCCACCTGAACCGAGTCCCAGGGGTGTTGCCGCGGTGTCGAGGATCGGGCGGGTGATACCTGCCTCCTCAGCGATCTGGAGCATGCCCTTGGTCTGCCCTGCGACTCCACCCTCGACGAGCACTTTCTCCCTTCCAACGACCGACGGGTCCGCCGGGTTGAATGCGAGAACAATTGCCGCGCTGACGTCACTGTTCTTGATGGCCTCGATGTTCTCGGGGGGGATTGACCCATTGATCGAGTTGTAGATGGCCCTGTCTGCAAGACCGACCTCGGTGACATACTTGCATGCATGTGCAAGCGATGTCGGGACCGACGAGTCCATCAGGAACGCCGTCTTATTGTCGATGCTGTCAAACCAGGTGAAGTAGCTCTCGAATGCCTCGGGGAATTCCGCGATGATCTGGATGAAATGCGGAATACCGGTCATATCCGAGAGTTCCTGGCAGCGGTTCCAGAGTGCTTCCGCCTTTGGCTTGTCAATGACGCCCTTGTGGTCGTCGAGCACTACTTCATGCTTGTTGTAGAAGATCGAGGCCCCGAGGACCGTCGGGTATTCACCAGGCTGTCCTCCGATCTTGGTCCCATTGAAGTCCCAGACCTTCTGTTCTTTCTCAAACCTGAACATATGTTATCACACCTCCGTCTATCCAATGAATTTCATCAGGGTCGTGTACATCGTGATCATCAACACGAATACGATCAGTCCTGCGACAAGACCGTAGAGGATCCCGATATCACGTCCGATCTTTCTCCCCACACGCTGGGCGATCTCGGCATCGACAAACTCTATCTGTTTCTCGATAGCATCGAGGCGCCGCTCGATCTCCAGGAACTGCGGGTTGGCACTTGCCGACGCGGCGGCTCCGCCCGCTCCACCGGCCTCCTTGACCTCGATGACCATCGGGTCGCCGGCGAAAGCTCCGGGGTCCCTGCCCTTGAGTTCGTTGATCTTGGCCTTGATGACGGAGAGGTCCTCGGTCTCCATGATGTTGACCATCTCGACCTGTTCCTGGAACCGCTTGATGGCAGCATCATCGAGGTTTTCGATGAAGGGAATGGCTCCTTCCGCACCGACGACACGCCCGTCCTTAACGCCGCCCTTGTGGAGCGCCGCGAAGGTCTGGCCTGACAGGTGGCCCTTGACTTCCGTCCCCACAAGGAGGACGAACCTGATGTTGGGGTTGGATATGATGTTGGCGATGACCTTTTCAAGGCCGAGGTTCTCGGTCTTGCAGGAACCGGTCATGGCGGCGCCTGCGTCGCAGAGCCCCTTCTCGTCAAGGTGTGAACCCATGGTGACGACGGCTACCGGGCTCTGGGCGTCTCCCGAGTGGAAGTCACCCTGGACGATCGGCCACCCGCTTGCTGGTGATTTCTTATCTGCCATGTTTCTTCACCTCACACGACCAGGACCGGTATGACGATCAGCACGAACGCAATCGCTGCTCCAAGGAAGAACCCCGTAATGCCGGACCCTGATATCGCAGAGTCGAGCTTGTTGGTCCGTGCGAGGATCTGTGCCTTGTACCGGATGTTTTCGACGGTGTTTTCGATCGCCGCCATCCTGATAGGTCCTGCTGTCTTCTGTTCTTCTGCCATTTTCAGACCCCCGTTAAGACGAAGCCGAGCAGTATGAACGAAACGACAAGACCGATCATGAGACCTTCAATCTTGCCGGCGTAGACACCGGACGCGAACTTGTCGCGGTACCCGATATCAGTGACCATCCGCTCGATGATCTTCATCCGGGCGGTTATCAGTGCGAGCTCGCCTGAAAGGGGCCGCACTTCGCCACCCGCTTCTTCACCACCGGCCCCACCGGCCTCCTTGACCTCGATGACCATCGGGTCGCCGGCGAAAGCTCCGGGGTCCCTGCCCTTGAGTTCGTTGATCTTGGCCTTGATGACGGAGAGGTCCTCGGTCTCCATGATGTTGACCATCTCGACCTGTTCCTGGAACCGCTTGATGGCAGCATCATCGAGGTTTTCGATGAAGGGAATGGCTCCTTCCGCACCGACGACACGCCCGTCCTTAACGCCGCCCTTGTGGAGCGCCGCGAAGGTCTGGCCTGACAGGTGGCCCTTGACTTCCGTCCCCACAAGGAGGACGAACCTGATGTTGGGGTTGGATATGATGTTGGCGATGACCTTTTCAAGGCCGAGGTTCTCGGTCTTGCAGGAACCGGTCATGGCGGCGCCTGCGTCGCAGAGCCCCTTCTCGTCAAGGTGCGAACCCATGGTGACGACGGCTACCGGGCTCTGGGCGTCTCCCGAATGGAAGTCACCCTGGACGATCGGCCACCCGCTTGCTGGTGATTTCTTGTCTGCCATGGTTTTCACCTCGCCAGCTGGAACACCACGATTCCAGCAAGGAAGAGTCCTATTGCGATACCGTACCAGAATGACGTCATGCTGCCGGCGAACGGGAGGGTCTTCTCACGGTTCGGGAAGGACGCAAGGTAGTTCCCTTCTCCTGAGAGCATGTTGACGAGGTCGTTTGATACTGCTTCGAGCACGTCTACCTTCTCGAGGACCGGGGCGTAGCTCTCGCCTGCCGAGGTGAGGATTCCGACCATCGGGTCGACGACGAGTCCGAACTCGGGGAGTGCCTGGATGTACATCTCAGTGTCCCTCCGGTTCGGGGATTGGCTTCGAGTCGAGCCACCCGGCGGCGTCACGCTTTGAGAGCACGAAGTACTGCTTGTACGTGTACGCCCAGCAGATAACCGCGATCAGCAGCGATACAATCGCTGCAGGCTGGCTTATCAGGGCGAACGACATGATTGCGCCGGCAATCATGGATATGAACCCGCACTCCGCGGCGAGCATGAGCATCCTGTCCTGGGTCCAGTTCGGGCCGAGGCACGCGTTGAACGGGTGCTGGACGGCGATTGCACCGAGCATGAACGCCGTTGCGATGAGGCTCCCGCCGATGAACGTCGCATTGTAGAAGTGCACCTGCAGTCCCGCGAGGTCGATGGCCCTGTCGGTAAGCCCTGCAAAGGTGAAACTGCCGGTCATCATGGCGCCGAAGCCCATGAAGATGATGGCTCCTACGATAGCGAGTTCGACCAGGGAGATGATCATGACCGGGATGTGCATCCTGAGGATGTTGTTTGCCGTGTAGCCGATGATTGCCCCGATGACCGCCGCGAGGATAACTGCGACGATGGGTGCAAGCATGCCGAACTTCGTGGCGAACAGCATGGCGATGACACCTGAACCGAGTGCGACCATGCCTGCGGACGGGACTCCCGTACCGATACCATAGCTGCACAGGTGCTTGATCGTGTCGCTGCCCCACCATATCGCGGCGACGACTGCAAATCCGCCGAAGAACGAGAACAACTGGTATGTTCCCGGCATCGTGTTTGCCATGGTGAGGTAGATGCAGACCAGCGAGGCGATGAGCCCGGTGATCAGGATCTTGTTATGGGGCATTCCGCCTTCGATTATCTCAACTTTTACCGTCATTTTATACCCCCACTGTTATCGGCATGACGATAAGAATTGCAACCAGCCCGCAAAGTGCTGATGCGACCGCAGACGCGATGATGGCCCTCGGCCACCTCTTGAACTTGGGGTCGTGCGGACCTTCGATGGTCCCCGTGATGTTGTACGCAGTAAGCACTGCGTTGACGAGGAACATCCCGACTGCGAAGATACCTGCAAGCGATATTGCAATGGGCAGGATCTGTTCGAGTCTCGCATTCATCATGGCGGGCAGTCCGACCTTGTAGACATCAAGGAGCATGACGTAGATGATCGTTCCCCCGCCCCCGGCGAAGAGACCGCCTATCACACCGCCAACGAAGGAGATGAACGGCAGGCCGTGCCCTTCAGTACCCTGGGACTTGTACTCCGCCTGGGTGTCTCCGGTTATCGGGTCCTTTGCGACCTTACCGGAAGCTGCGGGGATACCCATGCCGTAGACGTAGATGAAGTTCACCATCATGCAGGTGATGGCCATCATGAGTCCGCCACCGATTGCCCCTGTTATGGTCGCGAGGACGATCCCCTGCTCTGCAGCCCATGCACCGCCGAACAGGCCGGCGAGCCCTCCACCTGCTGCAAGCATCGCGACACCCGTTGCAATACCGGGCGCCTGGCCCATTGCTGCGGGTGCACCACCGACCGGGACGAAGTGGACGCCGAACCCGATCAGCACACCGCCGACCACGATCCCGATAAGGGCCATGAACGCGATGGGCATCTGCAGCATCATGCTGATGTAATATCCTGCCCCGACAAGGGCGAGGAAGATGACGATTCCTACGACCGACGCGACCGGGTCAAGACCCTGGCCGGACGATGTCTTCGGGCCTCCCAATGCACTCATGAGGATGCCTCCTCAGTGGGCTTGGTGTATGGTCCGTAGTTCTTGCGTGCCCAGAGCTCGATGTAGCGGTCAATGACCGTGAAGATCAGGATCATGATCACTCCGAGGATGATCGCACCCCAGGGGCTGTTGATCTTGTCATTCTCGAAGAGCACCGTTCTCCAGAGCTCAAGGAAGACGATAAGACCGAAACAGACCCCGGATGCCGGACCGCCGAGCTTGGCCGTGAACCACCCGTTGTCGATGGAGTTACGGACACCAGCCTCTGCATACCGGACGATGTTCCCGGACGCGGCGATAGGGACACCTGCACCGAACTTCTGGGTCTGGTACTGGCGTTCCTTTCCGTAGTACGGGTTTCCGGTTGCAGAACCGGCGGCACCAAGAGCGATACCCCACACGAGCCCGAGGAGCGGGAGCGGGAAGGGGTGCCCGAGGGCAGCGTTGATCAAGTGGCAGAGTGCCACCGTAGCGAATATTGCGATAAAGGCGTGTGCCATCGTCACCGTCGTCATCGACTTCAAGATGTCGATGAAGACCGGCTGCCCGAACTTGGCCAGGCTTGCCGTCCTTCCGAGGTATGCCGTAGTGGCATAGACCCCCTGAACGAAGGTGGCGAGGACCGCCCCGAGAGTAATTGCAATGATTGGGTTCATTGCCATTGCCATGAATGCCCACGCGATACCTGCGCCGAGGGCAACCCACAAGCCGTATGCCGGAGGTTCGCCAGCTACCGCCTTGTTGAAGATACGGTGAACGTACCCCATCTGGGGAGCGAGCTGGACCTGAGAGTTCGGGTCACCCTGTGACCCGATGTTTGATTCAGTATCCTCCGCAGCACCGGCTACCGCGGCAAGTGAACCTGCCAATGCAGTAATCCCAATGCCTAAGACAATAGATTCTACCATGTAAAATCCTCCTCTGTGCCCAATTCGGCACCAGAGTATTCATCATGCATTGCCACTCACATCGAGTTCAAACCCTTTGTGATTCATACAACAGTCGGTAGAGAATTTATTAAAGGTTTCGAAACGATTTTGAAAAATCAGGCCTTATATAGCCTTTATTTCTGGAAACGGGCAATAGAATCGGAAATTAAGAACATCTTTTTACTTTAATGAAAAAAAAGTTGAACAGCAGGTATGCCAGAATACTCCTGGATGAGCGCTCCTGCTGGAAATATCAGTTTCCGTATCCCCATAAGATACCGGGAGGAATGACCTGGGGAACCCCCCATGTGACGATTATTTCCTGTTTGCGTGAAAAATAACGACTTTTGAAAACGGTGGCCGCCATTTTCCGGCGGTTATTCATTCTCCCGTCCCGAAGGTTAGGGATGCCCCCTGTCTCTGATGCAGATGTCTCTATCGTGGTAACCTAGTGGTCACACCCGGCATGGCCCGGGCCGTGGGTGCAGCTGCTTTCACCCTGCTCTATCTTTCCTGAAATGAAATCCTGTATTGCATCCTCGATGGATCCCCGTACGCCAAGATACACCTCGATGTCGTTCTGGCAGAACAGCTCCACAGCCCGCGGCCCCATTCCCCCTGCCAGTACATGGGTGACATCGTGTCCTGCAAGGAACGGCGGTAGTTTTCCCGGCTCATGCCCCGGGCTCATGAGGATTTCACGTTTGGTGACTGCTCCGTTTTCAACAAGGAAAAGAGCATATTCTGTACAGTGTCCGAAATGTTCTGAAACATAATCTCCTTCTTTTGCAATTGCTACCTTCATACTGATGACCTTGTAACGATGTAGTTGTCCGATTTGAACTGCCATGCAGATCCTGAAAACGGTTGATCGGTCTTCCATGGTGAAGCACGATCTCCCTCTTCCTGCTGCAGGTCGCAGCAATCCTGTGAACCTGGGAATCGATGGTTTTTTTCTCTCCTCCGCTGCCGGGGTTACCTGGATTCCGGAACCCTTGATATAAGGCAGAATGCTCTTCCTGCCATAGCGGGCTCTTCTGGAGGGGCTTACCTCTCTGATTAAGGTTTTGCCAGGTCCCGGCAGTGTGTTCACAACGATACCCCTTGGGGCATCTTAATTACTCATATGCGCACAATTTTCTTAATGCTTTGGTTGTTGACCTCTGCCAGGATACAGCATGGTTTTTCCCGGGGCTGATGTATATGCCGTTTTTCTTCTGAACATGGCCTAGAGCTCATACTGGGGATGGTCAGAGAAAGAGAACCCCGGGTGGGACACAGGGTCTTCAGCAGGGAAGCCTCATCCCCATATGGGGTCATCTCCAAAACGGCTCATCCAGAACTCCTGTGGGTCATAGTCAGTTCCTGCATGGATATCTTCCGGGAGGAACGAAAACTCGTAGTTCATGCAATATTCTATCAGTACGGTGTATGCCTCCTTGATCCTGATGAACGTCTCATGGGACCGGGCAGGGTCGTTCCGTGAGACATCCGGGTGCCAGATTTTAACCAGATCATGGAACCGGGTGTGGATCTGGTTCAGGCTCGCCCTTCCCGGGATCCCAAGGACCGCAACAGCTTCGGACACGGTCATGGCTGAAGGAGATGTCATCTGAAATCCATTTCCGGTTGGGGAAAATAAAGCAATGGATTTTCCATATGACCGCAGGGTATCAAGGTTGTCCGGCACCTCGCATACCCGGGGTTCCGGGGGTGTCATGGCGGCAGTATTTCTGTAACTCTGAAAATTTTCGACGGAAAAGGTCCTGGTTCACAGCATCGTCCTGAAATGAGACCTGGAATGATCGCGTTCACCGGCGTTCCCTGAAGGTGCCGGGCTGGACGATCGGAGTTCATCCGGGAATGATGCCACATGATAAGTCCCCCGCATTAGCTGTTTCCCCATCCTGCTGACTCGAAACACGGTTACCTGTCGTTTGCGAATTGTGTCACAAACGACAGGGCTATCATGATGTGAATATATATTCATATACTGAGGCATACAAAGATGCCCGGATATGATATGACTGGCCCTGCCGGGTATGGACCCGGTTCGGGAAGAGGTATGGGCCCTTGTGGCAGGGGAATGGCGTATGGCCGGGGATGCCGCCAGGGGTTTGCCCGTGGTAATGGCCGGAGGTACGGCTATGTCTGGAACTGTTTTCCGGATGCAGAGCCTATCGGCAAGGAAGCGCAGAAGCAGCTCCTCGAGGCTGAATTAAAACGCATCGAAGCTGAAAAGGCTGAAATCGAAAGACGACTCAACTCCATTGAGTAATGCCAGGAAGGAGGCGCTGCAGGAGGGTGGGTTGTACCCCCCCCTTTACTTCATTCAGGCCTGAGACCGAAGGTCCGGCGGGTTCTGAAGAAACGGTTCTCACCGTGGATGAATTTGAAGCGATAAGGCTCAAGGACCTCGAAGGGCTGGACCAGGTCGAGTGTGCCCGGATGATGGAGATCTCTCAGCCGACTTTTCACCGTCTTGTCATCGGTGCACGGAAAAAAATTGCTGAGGGGCTCCTGCATGGAAAAACCATCCGAATCCAGGGTGGGCATTACCGGTTGTAGTCAATGCCCGGTGGTTGCTCGTTTCAATGCATGGTTTTCGGGTTGACGTGGCAGAGGGCGGTTTTGGTTCAGGTATCCCCGTAATTCAGCCTCAGGCCAACGCCGGTTTCCTTAATGGGCACAACTCCTGCGAGAGCGATTTTAGCCTGCAGCGATGTACAGTGGCATGCATGGAGTGCATTGAGCCCCTGGTCCTGGAGATAGGCACGTGTCCCTTCAAGCTGGGCCCCCTCTCCCCGGAGGTGTAGACCTCCGATGATGTCATGGACCTTGTTACTTCCAAGGACGCTTTTTGAATATTCGACCGTATTGCAGATCCCTGCATGTGCACACCCCGTTATGAGTACAATTCCTTCACTGCAACGGCAGGCGACCGCCGTATCATCGATAAGGGTATCTTCAACGGTGCTTCCGTTTTCAAGGACGATACGCCGTGGACCGGGCATGGTCAGTTCAAACGGGTACTGTCTCTCTATTTCTCCGAGAAAAAACAGGTTTCGTGTCAGGGCTGCAGGACCCCGCGAGAACTCGATCGGCATTACCCTCCTGACTTCATCCGCGGTTAGCACCGCCCCGATATCCGGCAGGGGAGGCTTTGGGCGGGGCTGGAAACACCTGGGATGTGCGATCAGTTTTGGCAGGCGGCAGGAGGTCTTTTCTATGATGGCCTCGGTAAAGAGCCTCATTATGTGAAAAAGCCCGCCGGTATGATCTGAATGACCGTGTGAAAGGACGATGAAATCAAGGTCAAGCAGGTTAATCCCCATTTTTTGTGCATTGGCAAGGGTCGCACCGGAGTATCCCGTATCGAACAGCACTTTACAGCCATCCGCCTCGATATACGCGGAAAACCCGTGCTCTGCGGTGTAGAACCTGTCAAACAGCGCAGTATTGTCCATGAGTATGGTCACATTCATTCAGACATCTCCCGGATGGTTTCCTCCGGATATCATGTAAAATACTCCACGCAGGCCCTGTTGTGACGTGACATGACCACCCTGTTCAAGGGCCCTGAGGAGTTTTGCAACCTCCCCTCCGCTAAGCCCGGTGGTCCGGACAAGGTCTTCAATTGTTGAAGGTCTGCGACGGAGGGTTGCCAGGATTCGCTCCGCTGAACCGGTATTCACCCGGATTATCCCCTGGGTGGAAGGGTGATGGCCGATAATGACAGTATCAGGCCATTCCAGAGTCTCCTTCACATACTCCAGTTCCGCCCCGGTTGCCGCCCGCACCCATTCTTCAGCAGGGGGGCGGTCAAGGGTGTTGAGT
>CAZGXZ010000010.1:18033-25796 GCA_964530035.1 uncultured Methanoregulaceae archaeon | reverse complement strand
CTATGGTCAGGATCCGGTCGACCGGCATGATGGCTGCAACTCCCCCGGCTGTCAGGCCTGACAGAAGGCTGCTGACACCAGGTAAAAGAACTATCTGGAGGATGAAGGGGTTAATGTTCCGGTTTGATCCCCCGGAAAGGGGACGGTGCGACCCCCGGAAACCGGTCTCTCTACATGAAATCGGCCAGGCCCATCTGCTGGCTCTTCTCCTCCGCAAACGTGCTTTCGATGGCCATGCACAGGACGTCAACGCGCTGCTTTGTGTAGGGAGATACCCTGTAGTCCGTGCAGATCTTTCTGGACATCTCGAGGTACTTCTTGACTGATCCTTCATGGACCGTGGGGATGATCCCTCCCCCGCAACGGCTGCACTTGCCGGAGAGCGGCATCCTCCGGTAGCTCGTGTTGCACTTTGAACACCTGAACTTCTGTTTCGAGAACGCCGAGAGGTTGCCCATCAGGTCACGGATGAAGTGGGTGGTCAGGACCCGTTCGGCCACGTCATCGGCGTCCACCGCCCGTATCATGACGGCAAGGTCCAGTTCGGCGTCCAGTTTTTCAATCATCGTTTTTAACTGGGTGTATGTCGATTCAAGCGGTCCCGATGAGATATCGGACGTGTCATGGGTATACAGGAAACCCTCGAGCTGCGCCGGCGTTCCGAGCCTGCGTTCGACCCGGTCGATTGCCGCCTCGACCTCCTTGGGCTGGGCATACACAAGGGCCTTCTGGTACAGCTCGGCAGGGTATGATCCGCACACGTCAAGGTTGTGGCTTTCCTTATCGATCTCCTTCGGATCGAGCCTTGTCGAGAGCACGAGGGGCGCGTCCATCGAGCCACCCCGGGTCTCGGGGAGAAAACTCCGGGAAAAGTTGAGCAACCCATCGAGGAGGAGCATCACGCAGTCCTCATCACCGTCACACTGTCCCGTGAAGACACCGTTCGCAAGGACCGTGTGCTCATCGGTTACCGTGAGACAATAGACCTGTTCTTCGGGGCAGGGGACCGTATCAACGCGGGTAACCCTGTCGGTGATGACTGCTCCGCCCTGGTAGACCGGGAAGGCATCCCCTTCTTTGACCTCGAGCGCCTTGATTTTCCTGAGATAGCACAGGTCCCATACCAGCATCGCGTGGTCCGGGGTAACGGCAAGCGTCATGCCCCGAGAGGTCTCGAACCTGATAAGAAACCGGGGTGCCCTGTGGACCGACACCGATGTGACCTTCCTCATATGGACCGTCCCGGAGGTGTCCACTGTCCTGGCATAATGCGGCCTGGCCAGGTCCGAGAAGTAGGTGCCGAGCCGGTCAAGACCCGGCCGGTTGATGTCGAAGTTTTCCATTATGAACTGGCGGACCGGGACCTGTTTCCATGCCTGGCCATCATAGAGCTCGATGCGGGTATCGCCGTGGAAACAGTTCCGTCTCTTTGCAGCATGGAAAAAGGGGTGGCCATAGCCGACCCCGGCCTTCGAGAACCCGACGATACGTGCAAGCACCCCTGCACTCGTATGGGGGGCGAGGCCGACGACGAGGTGCCCGAGAAGGCCGTGACGGTCGGTAATCCCGTAGAATTTCGGAAGACCGTAGACCTTTTCCAGGAGGTCGTCGATGAAACACGCGGTCCTGGCAAGGTAGTCACCGCAGTCCTCGGACACCAGGATGTCCTGGGGGGGCAGCTCGAGGACCTGGTCCTGGTTTACAAGCTCATCTCCGTGGATATCATGCAGGTATCCCAGGCGCTTCAGGACATCGACACCGACCCCGGCCTCCCGTGGCCGGAAATGCGTCAGGGGGAGGTCTATCATGTCGTACCGCACGGTACCGTCCTTGAACACGAACAGCTCCCAGAACGCCCTCAGGATCCCCTTGTCGATCTCCTCTATGGACCGCTCACGGGATATGAGACCTTTCACCCCCTTGACGAGCACGACGGCGTTCTGCCTCAGGCCCAGCCGTTCGAGTGCTCGTGCATATTCTTCACGGATATTGATGGTGCATACCTGTGAACAGGTCGTCCCGGTACCGCAGTTCGGGCATTCAGGGCCGGTTGTCTCTCGTTTGCAGTTCTGGCAGGTATACACGGGGTCCGTGTGCCTCCCACACTGGCACCGGTTCCGGTAGGTCAGAGTCCCGCAGGCACTGCACCTGCGCCTCCCGGCCTCGATGGTGATGACTCCGCCGTCCATGTTCGCTACCGGCGCATGGGTCTGTGCTTCCTGGAAGGACCGCCTGGAGCCCCCGGCCTCTCCCAGGGGAAAGAGGGCATGGGGTGGCGGTTTCATCTCCCGGGGCTTCGATTTGCCCGGCCTGCCCATTCTCCCGCCTATCCGCGTCCCACCCCGGGACCTGACCGTCCACCCGGAGAGGGCCGATGCGAGGGCGAGTCCGTCGGACCCTTCAAGGGAATCAAGGGGCGGCAGAGCTCCGGCACCGGGCACGGGACCAAGGCCGAGACACCGTGAGAACGCTTTCCATTGACCAATGCGCAGGGTACCTTCCCTGACATTGTGCGGGACGAGGAGTTCCTCGAGGACTTCCTTGACAGCCGGGTCGGCAGGAAGTACCAGGTATCCGTCCTCCAGTTTTGCATGGGTGTGGACAAAACGTGACAGGTCCCTGAACTGTTCAGGGGTGATATCGTCCCAGAACCAGGTCCATGCCGGGTGGAGCGGAGCCCCTCCGTCTGCAAACGCGACCGCTTCGTCCTCGTCCCGGGGATGACGGGGTCCACCCTCCAGGAGCCACCATTCCTCGCAGTACGAGGGAGGGACGAGAGGGTGGTTGTTCTCAAGGAACTCTCCGAAACTCACCAGGATCTCCCCGACGTCAAGGATTCGTTCGACCTTTCCCCTGACTGCAGCGGCAGCGGCAAGCGTGTCCACCCTGACAAGGTCCCCGTTCCTGAGGAGGACGGTCGGTCCCTCGATGGTGTCAACGGGAGAAATACCTGCGGCTTTTCCCGGTCTTTCGACCTTCATCTGTGTCCCTACCGCCAGGAAGTTGCCAAGGACCTCCATCGTCGCCGGGTTGAGCCCGGCGGCCGCGAGCCCCGTGTTCCGGGAACGTCCGTACCTGAGCCTGAAGCCCCCCTTGCGCATCGGGTAGGCGAAGACGGGCCGCCCCCCGATAAGGTCGCGCAGGTACTTGTCCTTCGGGGCGACCTTCCGGTCCTCGTCCCCCCCTCCCTTCTTCGCCGAGAGGTGGAGGAGTGTGTCCAGCCAGTCCCAGCCCTCCATTTTCATCTTTTTTACATTTTTCTGGACCTTCGGGGCTTTCAAAGCCAGGCCTTCCGCTATGACAAGGGCCATGCCGCCGCGTACCGTGTTCGTTTCGATCCTGTCCAGGTCACGGTACCCGCTCACCTCGGCCTGCTCGGTCCCTTCACCATCGATGCAGACCGGGCAGTTCTCGATGATGAGCCGGATCTCGGTATCGCTCGGCAGGTACTGGAGGCTCATAATCGTGTTGTACTGCCGTATCTCCTCTATATAGCGGAGGATTTCATTTTCTCTCGGGATGTACCGGTTGATGTTCAGCTTCCGCCTGACATAGTCCCCGACAAGGACCGACAGGGCCTGGGCGGTCCCTCCCGCAGAACGTATCGGCCCGGCGTAATAGATCTTCAGGTACTCGGTCCCGTCATCGTTCCTGCCGAGGCCCACCTTGGCAATCCCCTCGGTGGGCGCGGCGGTGACCCCCTCGGTGAGGATTGCCATTGCGCACCTGATGGAATGGTCGAGGATGACCTCCGGGCTCCCGCCGCCGAACATCCCGGCCACGAAGTCGTCGCCGATCCTAAGGGCTGCCTCCTCCCGCGACATGTCCCGTTCGAGCACGCGCACGCGCTCCGCTACCCCGGGGACCCCGATAACCGCTTCGACGCGGTCGGCAAGATCGGTTGCGAGCGCGATCTCGACACCAGCCGAGGGGTCTAGTCCCCGTGAACGTGCCTCCCGGGCGACCGATAGTGCGGATTCGAGGCCTTCACGGAGTTTTTTGTGATACGCCTCCATGGCAGGTGACACGTTGAGCATCGATAGGATAGATCAGCCGTCAGCTGCTTTATGGTATCCTTGCAGGAGGGTCGGGCTGGAAAAATTGCGCGCATTGCGGCTTTAGAAAGGGAAATTATTATAAGGAAACGGATCATCTTCTGGATCAGGTGCTTTGAGGGAGACTGAAAATGGTTCGTTTTTCGTACCGGATGGCAGGAGTCATTGTCCTTGTCGTCCTGTGCCTGGTTTTGCCAGCAGTGGCAGAACCCATCATCATCAATGAACCGGGGACCATAACCGTCCCCGGTGAGTACCGGCTCGGAACTGATATTCTTGCTACGCCAGCAGCAGCAGGCCTGGTCGTCCAGTGCCCGAACACGACCCTTGACGGGGCGGGATACAGGCTTATCGGAAATGGCGGGGCAAACACCACCGGACTGGTGATTGGCAACCTCACGGAGGGCGCCCTGCCGGTGTCCAATGTAACTGTACGGGGTCTTGCGATCGAAGGGTACGACACCGGGATCATCATCTCCGGGCATTCGGCTGCAACCGTATCAGGGTGCCTTGTCCGCAACAACTCGATAGGCATGGACATTTCAGGGAACGGCATATTCCTGATGGGCAACAGGTTCGATGCCAACAAGCTGGCCGGCATTTCGGTGTCCGGAAACACCACGGGGCTTGTCGCTGATAACTCCTTCGTAAACTCCGTCAACCTGGTCCTGCCCGATGGCACCGCAGGCCTCGGGATCGCCTGGAACGTTACCCGGGAGACCGGCCCCTCGATAGCCGGCGGGCCCTTCAAGGGGGGCAATTACTGGGGGACGCCTGCTGGTGACGGCTTCTCCGACCGGGTGTATGACTGCACGGGAGACGGCTTTTCAGGGAGTCCCTATGTGATTGCCGGCACCATGAAGGACCTTCTGCCCCTCGCCGGAAAGAGACCTGCCGGGGAGGCAACGGAAACCATTTCAGTCACCTGGTCTCCGGCTGACACCGCTGAACACACGTACAATGCCTCGTCTGTAGTTACCGGCAACAACGGGTTCTCACTTTCAGACCCTGACCGGCTCCTCCCGAACCTGACCGCAGGGATGAACGCCACGATACCCTTCGAAGTCCCGGCAAACCGCTCGGTGCACGTGACGGTCAACGTAACCTATGAGGATGGCTCTCCGGCGGCCAACCTGTCGGAGACCTTCTGGGCGCTGGACCCTCCAGCCACCGAATCGGGCAGGATACGGTACTTCGACCTTGAAGGGGGTTTCTACGGGATCATCACGAATGACGCCCGTGACCTCTACCCCCTCGACCTCCCGGAGCAGTACGCCGGGGACGGACTGGAGGTCAGGTTCATCGTCACCGGTGCGACCGGGGTCTCGACGATTGCCATGTGGGGCCAGCCGGTCCATGTCGTGGCGATGGAGAGTGCCGGAAAGGGGGGGCCGCGGAAGCTTGATTCGACCCTGATGCCGTTCATCGACCCGGGCCTGCTGCCTGAAGGGAAAACGCAGGCCGACCTTGTATCAGACCTGGCAGACCAGGGACTGGCTGTCAGGGGGAACGAGACCTCGCCCGGTTCTGAGGCCCCTTATAACGTAAGGGTGGAGGTCACGACCCTTCCATGTACGCCGGACGGGACGGTCGAGAAGTACCTCGACAGCGTGATCGCGGTCCACCCGGAAAGCGGCCTCACGGTCGGATGGCTCCCAATCCCGAAAGTTACGGCAATCGCACAGGACCCCAGGGTGAGGTATGTGGCAGTCCCTGCTCCGCCGGTTGTCATGGCATCCGGGCGGTGACGAGCCGTGAAGCCGTTGCAGACAACGATACCGGCCATTACCTTCATTTTTTTCCTGCTTGCCACGCAGGTGCCATGTACCGGGTCGGCAGGGGGAGTGGGTTCTTCCAGCCCTTCTGCCATTGGGCCTGATGTCCACAATGTTCCTACTCCCAAAATCCCAAATTATTCCCTCCTGAAGCCCTCAACAGCTGGTGGAACACCTGAGACAATCGCGAGCCGGGTCATTGCGTCCAAGATGTCGACCGATCTCCGTTTGCTTACGGGCCTTTCACCCTTCCCTGAAGGCCAGAAGCCGGTGAACCTAGTAAACACCATGTATTCTGATGGAATAATCCGCGAACCCCGACAGAACATTGCAGGGTTCCTGAAAAACGGGGTTTCAGAACCTGAGGTCAAGGTTGAGATCAAGATCAGAAAAGAGGGGGACCCCCTTGATATCACTCCGTATGTCCAGGAGATGCTTGGATATGACCGCCAGGCAAGGATCGCTGCTGCATGGGTCCGTGTATCGGACACAAGGAAGCTTGCGTTTTCTCCCTCCGTTCAATCGATTAGTACTATCTATCCGCCAGTCGTCAATTATGGACCGGTAGTGAACACAGGATCTGTAACAACAGAGGGCGATGTCGTGCATTTCGCCCAGTATGTAAGAAATACGTTCGGGATTAATGGGACGGGAATCAAGGTCGGTGTGATATCTGATGGTGCAAACAACAACGCTTCAGCGATAGCCAGTGGGGATCTCCCACCAGGTCTCCATATTTTGCGGGATTCGTATGGTGGTGACGAAGGCACGGCAATGCTTGAAATCATCCACGACCTTGCTCCCGGCGCCGAACTTTACTTCCATGATTGCGGCGGTTCAACGGTGGAGTTCAACCAGGCTGTGGACGCACTCGTGGCTGCTGGCTGCACCGTCATCGTGGATGATATAAGCTGGACCATTGAACCTTTTTTCCAGGACGGGCTTGTTGCCACTCATATCAATAACACGGTCTCGACCCTCCCTGTCCTCTACATCTCTTCGGCTGGTAACTCAGGGTGGCCAAGGAGTTCATCTGCTTATGTGAGCAGGGCACACTACCAGGGCGATTATTTCCCACTTGCTGGATATACGTATCATGACTTCAGTGGAGACGGAAGTATCCCATATCTCGTAGTATTCATGCCAACCAGCTCTTCAATATGGGTTGTCCTCGAATGGAACGATCTCTGGGGTATGTCTTTCAACGACTATGACGTCGAGCTCACGAATGCGTCCGGAAGCGTCCTTGCCTATTCATACAATTTGCAGGACGGGTCTCAAAATCCATTGGAATGGATCTCATACACCAATGACAACCTAACTGAAAATTACCGGTACATATGGGTTAATAACTACGGAGGACTTGCATCTAGCCGTAACCTTGAAGTATATACCTATGGGTCTGGTGGTGCCTATGTCTATGCTATCAACATCGTCCCGGATGACTCCATCTTCGGCCAGCCGGCAGCAAAAGGCGTAGTCGCAGCGGGAGCGGTTCCTGCCGATGACCCGGTCACCCTTGAGTCTTTCTCCTCGAAAGGACCGGTGACCATTATCAGTCCTTCCGAGTCCCGTACCAAGCCTGATGTCATCGGCGTCGATGGTGTTTCCGTGACCGGGGCCGGAGGGTTCCCGTCCCCGTTCTACGGGACCAGTGCATCGGCACCGCATGCCGCCGGGATTGCCGCCCTCATCTGGAGTGCGAACCTTTCAAAGAGCAGGGATGAGGTCAGGGACTCCCTGTTTTCCTCGGCAGACCACCTCGGGACACCGGGTAAGAACAACGAGTTCGGTTTCGGACGGGTGAACGCCTCCGCGATGCACACCCAGCTCTTCCCCGATGCCACCCCGGTCCCCACCGTTACTGTGACTCCGACGCCGACCTCGACCCCGGAGGTTACCCCAACTCCCACTCTTACTCCGGAAGTAACCC